>JAGSHJ010000023.1 GCA_023954595.1 Bacteriovoracaceae bacterium
AATCGCTCCACACTTATGGATCATACTTGTTGGAACACACTACCTTTTTAAGAATCAAACTTTTCTTGCGTTCTACAAACAAAAACACGGTTTATTTGCAGTTATCGCAGCCGGTGCCTTAACTTTCATTGAATACTTCACCCCTCAACAATTCCCTGTAATGATTGGTCAACCTTGGGCGGCAGTTGGACAGTATTTAGGTTGGGCACCGATTGGTGGGATCCCGTTCTATTCATTTTTTAGTTTTCTGATTATTCTTGAAGTCATAGGTTTTATAAATAGAAAGAAATTTTCATACCTTAACCTTTCAGCAATTATTTTATTTATTGTAACAAACCCATTGGTTAAATCGGAACCTAAAGCAATTAGTCCTGTACTAGAGAATCTTAACGTTAGACTTGTTCAGGCGAATATCAGCAATTTCTTAAAAGTAGAATCCGAACAAGGTGGATACGCATCGACTAAAGAAGTACTTGATAAGTACCAACTATTGAGTGAAATGCCTTCCGCTCAAGGAGAGCTAGATCTAATTATTTGGCCAGAGACGGCCTATCCATATGCAATGCAATCTTCTAGAGAGGACCAGCCCACCCAGACGCCTACAATGTTTCAAGATATTGCACTTCAACATGACTCCTCTCTTTTCATAGGCGGCTATGACTCTCTAGGCTTCAGCGAAGACTATTATCAAAGCGAGTACAACTCAAATTTTCACATAAATCATGAAGGTGAACTTGTAGATGTTTATCACAAACATATACTAATTCCTTTTGGAGAGACACTTCCCTTTGGCCCTTTAAATAGAACTTTAAGCAAGTACATAAACAACATCTCCTTCTTCTCTGAGGGAACAAGTTTTCCTCTATTTAAGATTAAAACTGGTCACACATTTATAAACACCATCTGTTACGAAGTTTTAAAACCAGAATTTGTAAGAGAGTACATCAATCAGCACGAACAAAGACCACATGCGCTGATCAATTTAACTAACGACTCATGGTATGGTGACACCGCAGAGCCTGAGCAACACCTATTCTTGACTTCATGGAGAGCGTTGGAGCTAAAGCTTCCGATTATTCGATCAACAAACACCGGAATATCCTCTTTTATTAATACTGACGGACAAGAAGTTCATCGTTTAGGAGTTGGAGAAACTGGAAACCTGGATATGAGTTTAAAACTTGTCCGAAGTGCTCCGACTATTTTTCAAATATATGGATTCTGGGCCTTGATGCCGCTATGGCTTGCCCTCTTTATTTTTCAGCTTGTCCTGATAAGATTAAGAAGATGAAAAAACTTATATTAATTCTATTTCTAGCAGTTTCCTGTGCCTCCTATGAGAACTTTCGCCAAATTACTGAAGAGTTTGAAATGCCTGCACAGACCTACAAAGCGGACTTCACCCAAACTTGGCAGGCAGTGATTCAAGTCCTTAAAAGATTTGATATAGCCTATCAGAACCAAGAGGCCGGAAAGGTAAAAACCAGATGGATGGACAATACCCTTCAAGTAAATTTCACGGATTCATTTGGAAGTGCTGATGCTGTAAAGGCCGCAGAATTTAAGCTAATGGTTAATGTGGCCGAAGGCTACAGTTATGGTAGAAAAGTAACAAAGGTTACAATCTTCAAGCGACAGAGATTGGAAAACGACTTCCTACAGGGATGGAAAGAAGTCCCAACCGACGGAATTCAAGAAAAGACCCTCCTCTACAGAATTGGTCGTCTAATTGAAAACGACAACAAACTCAAAGAAATCGACAAGGCCCGAGAGAAAGAGCTACTTGAGACATTCTAAAAAAATAATTTATTGGTATAAAAGAAAAGCCGCTCTAAAAGCGGCTTTTTTTATTTAATGATCTTTGCACTTGATGCTAGTCGGGTCCAGTAGCGTTTTTTCAATTTCACACCACCAGATGGAGATTCTTTGCCTGTAATCTTATTTAAGGAGTAATCAAGCTCCTCAAAAATGTCTTTATACTTATTGTCTTGTATCATTTTAAGCATTGGTGCTCGGGCCTTTTCAAACTTCAAGTCACCTACAAGAGAGATCACCTGCTTCACAATATGAGCTCGCTTCCTATTGCCCTTTTGTCCTGCGTAGTTAGACTTGTCATAAAGCATTGCCCATACATATGGTGCAAGTTCTTTTAAGTTCATGGCCTTAATATTGTCTAACGCCTGCATTCTAACAATCATTGCATCGTCTTTTAGCGCCTTAGTATAAATGCCTTTGTATTGCTTTTGATCCAAGGCCAATAGAGTCTTCAGAGATGCCAGTCTCAGCATCCAATTTGGATGAAAGGCAAACTTCGAAATAAAGCTGGAAGACTTTTTGCCCATAATTCGGCCTAACATAAAAGTTGCAACCCATCTGTTCTTATCCGGGTATTGAGAACTTTTCATAACTTTAATTAGTGCCGGAACAGCTCTTTGCGCCTTATCCAAGGTATTCTTTTTAAGCATGTTCAACCCAACTTTAGACGAGTACTTTCTCTTATAAAGAGTTAGCAGTTCTTTCTCGACTGAGCCAAGCTTAGACTTTGAATCTTTTGCCAGTGATGATGTTTTTAAAGAAACAGTGTCGGAGGCGGGTAAACTCGCCACGGCACCATAGGCCGTGAAAGCCGTCATGCAAATCAATGCTCGCAATTTCATATATACCTTCTAGTTGATTAACCAAGCATCTTTTCGAATTCGCTCAGAAGATCTTCTGGAGACTTAGTGTCACTGTCCTCTTCCTCAGCTTCTGAAGAAGCTTCAGGGGCTGCAGCTTGAGCAACAGCTTCCTCTTCCGGTTGAGCTTCACTAGTTTGATCCTCTACAGGGCCAGCAGCTTGTTCTTCCGCTACAGCATCAGCTGGAGCTTCATCCATCACAGGTGCTGCTTCAGCAACTGGAGTCTCTTCGACTGCCTCACCCATCATCTCTGCGGCCAAGGCTTCGGCCGAAGGAGTTGAGTCATCAGTTGTATCTGGTGCTTTCTCTGCCGAGCTATCTGGAGCTGTCTCCGCAACAGGTTCAACTGGTTGCTGAGATCCACCGTCCTCAAGAGATTGTTTCAATTGAGCATTTTCTTGTTTAAGACGCTTAAGATCAGCAAGGTCATCTGAGATGATCTCAAATTGCTTAAGTTCTTCTGCGAGTTGATCACGTTCTTGTTGAAGAGCTTCAAGTTTTTGAACTGCTTCAGGGTCAGCGGCCGAAGCACCGTCTTTACCAGCATTCTCTTTGGCCTGTGCCAATAACTTTTCAAGTTCTTCGATTCTTTCCTGCTTGGCCTTAACTTCACCACCAAGTTCGGTATTTTGATTTTCTAAATCTTTAATAACATTATTTTTCTCTGCCAATTGAGCTTGCAGTCTTGCAACCTCCGCTCTTAGGGCACTATCGTCAGCACTACCTGTGCCTCCAGAAAAATTGACTTCAGTGGTCCCGGCCAAGTCAGACAAAGGCATAACAGAAGGAACGCCTTGAGCGTCAACTTCCAAACCGCCTCCTCTAAAAAGAGATGACTTCAACGCAGTTGAGTTTTGAATAATCGAATCTAAGTAATTTTTTACAACAGAAGCGGGTATTTGATGCTTAAGGTGATGATACTTCTTGCGATTGTAAAACCACACCCAAATAAAAACCGCAAATATAATAAGCGATAGGCCTAACAACAGAACGGTAAGCTGAGAATGGTATTTGTCTAAGTAATTAATAAGCGAATTCAAATCAATCCCCTCCGTGGAATTTCGTACATTTACAATTATAGGGACTTACCTTGATTTTTGTCAATGAAGTAAGAAAGCACTCACCTCTTGATTGCACCAAATATTTTACCGTGTAATGGCTCTCTGGCGGCCAGTATCGACATATCAAAAGGGGTATAATCCTTACCATCAAAGTCAGTCATTTTGACATGGGCCTCTTTGCACACAATACCTGCGGCAGCGACGTCCCAAGGCTTTAGGTTCTTCTCCCAATAGCCGTCAAAATTGCCATTTGCCACATAACACAGCTCAAGTGCGGCAGTTCCAAGTCTTCTTACTGCTCGTGCGCCAATGATGTTATTTCTAAAAACAGACAAGTGCTTCTCAAAACGAGAACTTGTCTCATAAATTGGGGCCGGTGAGAAAATGCATTCATGCATTTCCTTTGTGTTTTTGTCGGCCATAAGGTGATATTTCTTAAATGGGTTGATTCTAAAGTCAATTAGATGAGCTCCAAGCCCCCTAGCAGCGAAAAAGCACTCTCCACTAGTCGGGTTATAAACTACACCTGCTACAGGTTCTCCCTTATGTAGCAATGCAATTGATACAGCATATAGAGGTATTCCATTCACAAAGTTGTTTGTTCCATCGAGTGGATCAATTAACCACGCAAACTCCTGTTGTGCTGCTTCTTCATAACTTGCTTGAGGATTTTGATTATAATCCTCCTCAGAGAGTATGTAGTGTTTTGGGAATCTTTCTTTAATTCGATCGAGGATGTATTCTTCGGACTTTACATCGGCCTCACTGGCGATGCCTTCTGGTCCCTTATCCATAACTTCAAGAGAATTTCTTCTCTTTTGGTACTTAAGAAGAATCTCTCCGGCCTCATAACTAACGTCTAAGGCAAAATCTTGGGCTTCGTTTAAAAATTTTTTAGTAAGTTTCATCCATCATATCTTTTAAGCTATCAGGTTCTTCAATATAAACAGAGTAATCTCTGCCTTTGATATTATACGACTCTTCAAACCAATGACCAAGGTCGATCATTTTGCATTTTTTAGTACAAAACGGGCGAGACTCACTTGAGTAGTAATTAAATTGTTTACCGCACTTTGGGCATGCTATCTCAATTTTCTTCTTCACTAAAACCTCTCTCTAGTAGATTTTTCTTAATTTTTCCTAATAGCTCATGATGAAGGTTATTATATTTAACCTCATTTATAGAGCCTATGGCCTGCACAATGTTGCATGAATTGGTTAAAAAAGCGCCGTCAAAACTTCCGAGCTCTTCTAAGGAAATATCAGTGCATTGGACAGGGAATTCCTGTTCAATATTTTGCTTGATAATTCCATTCAATAAACACTTTGTAGGCGTAAATATATTTTCATTTTTTATAAAAAAGATATTACTCGTAGAAGCTTCTACAATCTTTTCTCCAGTGACCAATAAAGCATCATTTACACCTTTTCTAATCGCCATTTTTCTCAGACGAAGAAGTGGCATATAGGAGCCCATCTTCATATTGGGATAGTGCTCACTAAATGGACTTGGAAAAGTTTTTAAAGAAACAGCATTAGGACTTGAAATTAACTTTGTTGCTTCGCACATCAGCTCGAGGTCTTGAAAGTCAAATGACTCTGGTAATAGGTTCTCTCTATTTTTTGAGTAAGCTGTAATTCGAACTCGATAGTCGCTCTCCCCTAGTTCTTCTAAAAAGTCGTCTAGCTTAGATTGAATAACTTGTTTTTGTTCATCATTCAGAGAATGATCCAGATAATAGTCCTCTATAGCATCGTAGAGTCTTTGAAGATGTGCTCTTTTGAACAACATCTTTCCACAACGTGCAATAGAGCTCGTAAAAAGGGATTCACCATATAAAAATGCCGGAGAGCTCTCCATCATCACTCCTAATCTATTGCTCTTTGCGGCAATATAACATTGATATGCAGCTATTGTCATGATACTAAGGCCAAAAGGTTGAAACTATGCATAAGAAGTTGGCCATTATTGGCTTCGGCAATCAGGCCAAGGCCTGGGCACTGAATCTAAGAGACTCTGGATATGAGATATTTATTGGCCTTAGGCCAGGCTCTCTTTCTTTTGAAATTGCTCGATCTTTAAACTTTGAAACGTTCGAAGTTTCCAATGGCGTGAATCTGCCTTGTGAAGATGTTGCTTTATTAACTCCGGACGACACCCACTTGGAGATTGCTCAACTTTTAAGCAACGAAGATGTAAACCTAATCTTTGCACACGGCTACTCAATATATTTTCATAAACTATCTAGCAAATTCCCAAATATAAACTGTCTTTTGTTAGCACCAAAGGCGATTGCAAGTGAACTAAGAATGCAATATGAAGTTGGGGGCAAACTAGGTGGTGTATATAGTGTCGAGCTCGCAAAAGACAAAGAACTCTCACTACAACTACTTAAAAAGCTAGCATTTGATCTTGGGATTAAAAGCTTTCACCCAACAACAATTGAGGGCGAAACAAAGGCCGACTTATTCTCGGAGCAAACACTTCTTTGCTCCACTCTTCCCTATAGCGCACTATATGCGTTTAATAAGCTAATTGAAAAAGGTGTTAACGAGCAAACGGCCTACTTCGAATGTTGGTATGAAGTTAAACTCATAGCCGATGCAATGGTGAAGATGGGACCTGTTAAATTCTTTGAACTTATAAGTCCAAATGCTCTAATTGGTTCAGAAGTAGGCCATAGAGAGTTATTTGATCAGGACTACTTTGATAAATTGGAAAAGATATATCAGAATATCGACAACTGGGAATTTGAGAAAGAATTGTCTCAAACGAATATCCAGCAAATGAAAGACATGATTGCTAAAAGATGGAGCGATCAAAGGCTATCAAAGGTCCACGACATAATGGCCAAGGAACTTTATTAATTATGAAAACTAAAATATTAAACACAAGAAAGATAAGGTCATTCAAAAAGAAAGACCAAAACAAAGCTCTGCAAATGCTGACTTGCTACGACTATCAAAGTGCTTGTCTTCTTAATGAAACAGAACTTGATCTTATCTTGGTTGGCGATAGTGTTGGAAACGTTATTCTTGGCTACGATACAACAGTAAATGTATCACTCAATGAGATGATTACCTTTGGAAGTGCTGTAAAACGTGGAGCTAGGGATAAATTTGTCGTAGTCGATCTTCCATTTGGCACTTACAACGCTCTTGAGGATGGACTGAAGAACGCAACTAAACTCTTCCAAAGTACCCAGGCCCAAGCGGTTAAACTAGAGGGTGCATTTCCTTATCAATTAGAACTAATTGAGCGCCTTACACAAATAGGCATCCCAGTAATGGGTCATATTGGGCTCACACCTCAGTCTGTTCACCAACAAGGTGGTTATTACATCCATGGAAAAACTGAATCATCAAGCTTGAGTCTTATAGAGAGTGCCAAGAAACTAGAGAAGGCCGGAGCATTTGCTGTCGTTCTAGAGTGTGTTCAAGAAAACACTTCAAAAGTAATCACAGATGAACTTTCAATCCCAACTATAGGCATTGGCTCTGGTCAAGACGTTGATGGCCAAGTCCTTGTGATCAACGACCTTCTAAAACTTGGCCCTAATAAACCTCCAGGCTTTTGCAATCCTATTAGTGATTTATACCAACTCAAAAAAGAGTTGATTGAGAAATATTTAAGTGGCGAAGTTTAGCCTTACCATCGATGGTGGCAACACCCTCGTAAAATACGCACTATTTAATTCTAATGATGAATTAATTGAAAAGGTTGACGGTGCGATAGAGTCTCTAGTTCAAAAGCACAACTTAACCAAGCTAAACACAGTTTGTGCAAGTGTGAATGTTGCCAGAGCAAGAAAAGAGCTTGATGGCTTCAAGTGCTATAATGTTTGTGACTTTTTCAACAACAATAAATTTCTCGAAATGCCCGTCTTTTATAGTGAAACTCTTGGAGTTGATCGCTTAATACTCGCTTATCTATTTTTTGATAACAATCGATCTAGCGCATTAGTTGATAGCGGAACCTACACAACAGTAGATCTTGTTAATGCTGATGGATTTCAGGGCGGACATATCCTTCCAGGTCTTGGCCTTTTGGCAGACTCCTACTCTTTTGGGTTTAATTTAGATAAACATAGGCCAAAGGAGATGGAACTCACTAAGGAGCTTCTTCCAAAAACCTCATTTAATGCGATGTCCAGTGGGCTAATGCATACTTTTATTGACCCCATCAGGTCAATATTGGACAGCATTGCCTTTGATAATGTCTATTTCACAGGTGGAAATGGAGAAAAGCTGCATAATGAGCTTAAAAACCACCAATTTCAACAAAGCGCGTCCATACTTTTTGACTCTGATCTGATACACAAGGCCTTACTAAAGTTTCTTAAAAGGGTTAACGAGTGAAGATACTGCTGGGAGTCTGTGGTTCAATATCCGCTTATAAGTCGTTGGATATTTGCAGACAACTTTTCAAAGATGGACACGAAGTCAAAGTCGTTCTTACAAAGGGTGCGCTGGAATTCGTTCGGCCTCAAGTATTTAAGTACTTGGGAGCACAAGAAGTCTTTAGCCCTGAAGATGACTTTAATCCTCATGCGATAAAAGACAGATCAGTCTTACATATCGATTTATCAAAATGGGCCCAAAGAATTTTAATTGCACCAGCAAGTGCAAACACATTAGCAAAGCTTTCTGCGGGAATGTGTGACGACCTGTTAAGTAGTATATTTCTAGCAAGTCCTAACACCCCTTGTGTCATTTTCCCGGCAATGAATACGAACATGCTGAAGCATCCACTGACAAAAAACAATTTTGATCGTCTAGAGGGTCTGGAAAATGTTTTCATCCACCCTACTAAAGAAGGTCTACTAGCATGTGGTGATGAGGGCGAGGGTAAACTTGCAGATGTCGAACTGATAGCACAAGTAGTACCAGTTATAAGTTTTACTAAGACAAATAAAAGGATTTTGATCACTACAGGTGCCACAATCGCCCCCCTAGATCCGGTTAGGTTCTTAACTAACCCTTCTTCAGGTAAAACAGGTTATGAACTGGCAAAGTCCTACCTTAGCAATGGTAATGAAGTAACTTTAATTGCAGGGCGCAATAGTTGCCCACAAATAGATTATTTATCACAGTTGCCTAATGCAAAAGTCATACGTGTCTCAACGACAGCACAGGTATTTGAGCTTGTAAAAGAGCTCTTTGACAAGCACGACCTATATATTTCAAGTGCAGCATTGAGTGATATTCAATTTGAGCAAAGCTCAGTGAAGCTTAAAAAAGATCAGTTCCAAGACAAACTAAGTATCTCTAAAGCGCCAGATGTTCTCAAAGAGATGTTAAAGCGCAAAACGACTCAAAAAATAATTGGCTTTGCAGCTGAGACAAATAACAACATTGAAACTTTTGAAAAGAAGTGGAAAGACAAACCGGTAGATGTCTTAGTTGGCAATATTGTTGCCGCCAATCATGACTCTGAATCGATTGGTTTTGGAACCAATGTGAATACCTATACCATTTTAAAAGAAGGAAGGCTTTTTTTCACAGGACCCTTGGCCAAAGCCGAGTTGGCCGAGAAAATTGAACAGGCCTTAAAAGACTAATGCTTTATTTTTGCTCAACACTAGAAGAATATAAGAACTTAAAATCAAAACTCAAATCAAAAAAAGTTGGACTTGTTCCAACTATGGGAAACCTGCATGAAGGCCATATGAGTTTGGTCGAGAGAAGTTTATCTCAAAATGATCTAACAGTGGTTTCAATATTTGTTAACCCAACACAGTTTGCTCGCGGTGAGGATTTTGATACCTACCCTAGAAGTCTTGAGCAAGACCTGCAAAAGATAGAAAAGAAACTCGCAAAACTTGGTGATAACAATAAGTCGGTAATTGCTTTTGCACCAAAAAACGATGAAGAAGTATATCCCAAAGGATTTAGCGAGCATATAAAAGCAGGCAAACTTGGAAAGATCCTCGAAGGAGAGCTAAGACCAGAACACTTTGACGGTGTGGTTACTGTTGTTAAAAGGCTTTTTACAATGTTAGCTCCTGATAATGCCTACTTTGGAAAAAAAGATTTTCAGCAATTTACGCTTATAAAGCTTATGACCGAAAAGGAAGGTCTAAAACTAAACCTTGAAGGTCTACAGACTGTTAGAGAATCCTCTGGACTGGCTATGTCCAGTAGAAATGGTTATCTAAGTAAAGACGAAAAGGAATTAGGACTTAACTTATATAAAAAGCTAAAAGAGCTTGAGCAGTTATTAAAAAAAGAAAAAAGTATCGAACTTGCTAGAGACCAAATTAAGAAGACCCTAAAAGAGGATTCTTCTTTTAATTACCTAGATATTAGAAACGCAAATGACCTTACAGAGCTTAAGGATTTGAGTGTCCCGGTAGTCATCTTAGGCAACTATCAAGTTAACAAAGTTCGTCTTATAGACAACATGGAAGTGGAAGTTAAATGAACCCAGAAGATTATAAAGTAAAAATAGGCTCCAAGGCCGCACTAGTTAGTATTGTATGTGAGAGTTTTGAAAATCACGCAACTGAGCAAGAAACAGAAGCAGGGCTAACAGAACTTAGAGAGCTTTTGAGAACTCTAGGAATAGAAGCGGGCAAGTCTTATTGGCAAAAGCGCAAGCAACTTGATCCAGGAACTATGCTTGGGGTTGGTAAGCTTGAAGAGATTGCCGAAGAGGCCAAGGCAGACGATTGTCATTATTTAGTTTTTGACTTTGAACTAAGTGCTTCTCAAATTAGAAACATCCAAAAAATTACAGGCCTTGAAGTCATCGATAGAGTTCAGGTAATTCTAGAAATATTTGCGCACCATGCAAGAACAAGAGATGCAAAGATACAGATTGAAATCTCTAGACTTCAATACATGCTTCCTAGACTTCAATCGCTATGGACTCACTTTACCAAGCAGCGTGGTGGTACATATCAAAAAGGTGAAGGTGAACAACAACTTGAGCTCGACAGACGTATCATTAGACGAAAGATTGAAACGTTTAAAAAGCAACTTGAAGAAATAGCAAAGTCTAGAGAGCAGCAAAAGAAAAGAAGGCAAAACCAGGCCGTCACTGCAGCACTTGTTGGTTACACCAACGCAGGTAAATCAAGTTTAATGAACAAGCTCTGCAAAGTAGATGTACTTTCAGAAGATATGTTATTTGCAACACTGGACTCAACCTACAGGACCCTGAACCCAGACACCAAACCACCAATGATTTTAATTGATACGGTTGGCTTTATTCAAAATCTTCCAAGTACTTTAGTACAAGGTTTTAAAACAACTCTTGAGTCTGCTATGGAAGCAGATCTCTTGATCATTGTTTGTGACCTTTCGGATCCAAACTATAAAAAGCATCTTAAAGTAACTCAAGAAACCTTGAGTGAGTTAAATCTAGAAGGTAAAGATCAAATAATTGTCTTCACTAAAAAAGATAAAGTTAAAGATCCCTTCCTACCAAAAATAGCGTTAAGAAACTTTAAGGCAAGTTTTCTAGTATCGTCATTTAATGAGGAAGACATCAACAACCTTCGCCAATACATTGTAGATTACTTTTTGGCCAAGCAAGAACACTTTGATTTGTTTATCCCTTATGAGGATGGAAATGCCCACTCAAAGGTGCTTGGCAACTGCAACGTAATGAAAACTGTTAATCACGAATCTGGAATTTTTTATAGAATTAAAGTTCCTGATTTTATTTTTCATCGCTTAAATCTTAAAAAATATATTCTTGCTCCTGATGATCCTCGTGCAAACGAACTTCAGTAAGCTAAATTTTTTTGGTTAATAAAAAATCAACTTAAAACTGTTGTAAAATCGCGTAGAATTCCTTATTGTCGTACACCCTGTTCACACAAAAGGTTCGACTTCAATGGGCTACAATACCAAACAAGCTGAAAGCAGATTAAAGAGAAGCATCAATCATAGATTGAAAGAAATTCTCAACACAGAAAAAGATAATCCTGTTTTAAAAGCAAGACAGTCTTGGGGAATTGTATCTGAGCAGCTTCGATTTATTCTTGGTGATGAAGTTCATCGTCAGTGGTTTCAAAAAACAAAACCTCTTGTTCTAAACAACAAAATCTTATTGCTTCAAACTCAATCAGTTTTTGCTGCACAATGGATTAATACACATTATCAAGAATTGGTGGAGAATCTTCTAAAGTCTCAGGACAGAAACTTGTCTTGTTTTTTTATTTCGCCGAAGAAGGTTAATCAAAAATCCCGCTTCTGTAGTAAATAGTCACTGCAAAAAATGCAACAGTGAGTATTAAACCGAGAATACTAAAAATTTTATTTTTATCCATATCTATTTTACTAAAGAGCTAATCTCATCGATGAAGGTTTCAACCTTTATCGGCAGATTCATCTGAAAATCAAACCCTGTGGTTTCACTTTCACTCTTTTTCAGTAAAACAGTTTTAAATTGTGCTTGAGATGCTCTAAGTGATTCTTCAATTAAGGCCGTGTTGTTCTCTAGAGACACTTGGTCGATAATTACAAGCTCAGGAGAAAGGTCATCCAAAACGTAGCCGAAGTTCTCATTTACATCTGAGAGAGTGTAGCAATTGATACCGGCATCTGCGGTCATTTTTAGCATGAGACGACAAACAAACTCATCGCGATAAATAAAAACTATTTGCTTTAACATTTTTTCCCTAGATTGGCCTATGAGCGGCTTTGCATGAACCATGTTATTCGTTATGATGCAATTATCACGTAGTAGCTAAGGAATCAATATGTCCAGTCCCCTTAAAGTAAAGATCATAGACACTCTTAGCGAGGAAACTCTTTTTGAGTGTACAGTTGAGGAGATGGAGTCCGCTTATCAGCAAGCGGCACAGTATGAGGAGATGGGATTGGATGTAAAAATCATTGCTCCTTCCATAACTCAAACTCTTACAAACACCTTAGGCATGTCTCATGACGAGGAAGAAGAGTATCAAAATAGCGTTGTTGCGGAGATGGAAGATCATGATGGATCTTGCTGCGCAGAGCCCTCTCAAATCCACGCAGGCGATCCAGACAAAGTACAATAGTTAATAGCTGTATTTTAGACGGCCATAGAATGTGACAGGTTGTGAGCTGTATCCAAATACCTCATTATACTCTTCATCCAAGGCGTTCTCTACACCCAAGTTATAAATGATGTCTCCAGTGATTTTTTCATAATGGATATCTACAACTGAGTATGGACTAAGCTCTTTCTCAATTCCATTTACTCTGTCATAGCTTTTCCCGCTCCATACATAATCAACTCTCAGACTTTGGTTATTTTTAAAATCCTTTAAAATACCAACGCTTGCTTTTTGACTTGGGCGTCTTAACGCCTTATTCCCGTCAGCTGTTGTGAAGTTTGCCAAAAAGATTCCGGGTCTCAGGGTATAGCTTCCTAGAGATAACTCAGAATTGAGCTCAACTCCATAGCTTTCCAGCCAATCCGCATTCTCATACCCATCCCCAAACTCAATAACATCTGAAATATGAGTAAAAAATAAGCTTAGCTCCACTAGCTTTTTGAAGTTGTAATTTAAATCAACACTCTCACTACTCTCAGGCCTAAGCTCATTATTTCCAATTTTCAATGCTCCAATTGCTGGTGCATAAAGTTGGTAGAGTGATGGGGCCTTAAAACCTTTTTGTAAATTTATAGAAAATCGATGCTCACCAAAGTATTTCCCCACTCCAACAGATGGTGAGAAGGCATCTTCATACTCAGTGTGAAAGCTTGTCCTTATTCCGTATTGTCCAAACCAGCTGCCATAATCATAATCACGAACAACAACTGCACTCGTTAGTGCCGCGTATTTTTCATCAATGCCATCTTGAGAAAAGGTTTCACTTAAATTTTCAAGGCCAATCAGAAGTGATCCATCACTTAGCTTTCTATTCCAAGTGAGTTCATTGGTGTACTCAGTTGCAGAGTATCCAAAGATAGTGCCACTTGATTTAGAAAAGCGATCCATCTTGTTCATCCCTAGTAGGTAGGAGAACTTGTCACTTTTGTGGGTGAAGCTTAATTTCTGAGAAAAGATTTGTTGAATCGATTTAGCATAATCTCCCCTAGCATCTTCCGGCACACCAGTAGTGAAGTTCACAGAGTCTGTTTCAACAAACTGATCCATTACTTTATATGTCCAATCCCCTTGAAGTTTGTCATTGAAGCTGTGGTAGAAATTTAGTGTGGCCCCTTTGTTTTCATACCCATCTTTTTCATCGCCACTTTCTGCAGCACTAATGCCGCTGGCCTTGTCATGAAATAAATGAGTATGAATTATTGAATTACCAGCGATAAAGGTATTATCCAGTTGTATACCATTGGAGTATCCGCCATTAATGCTTACATAATTTTTGGGGTTATTTTTTTTAGTTATGATATTCACAACACCGGCGATTGCCTCAGATCCATACAAAAGAGTTTGTGCGCCTTTTAGAACTTCAATCTTTTCTATATCCCCAACATTTAGCAAGGCTGCATTAAATGATTTACCTATACTTGATGGATCGTTAACGCGTATTCCGTCGATTAAAACAAGAACATGACGGTCCTCACTTCCTCTTATTCTAATACTTGCCTGTTGCCCAGGAGCACCACTTTGATTAATCGACACACCCGGAAGTGATTCTAAAGAATCAAGTACCTTTTCATTTCCTGAGTGAGAGAACTCAGTAATGGACTCCACATCGGTTGTAAATTTATCTTGGTCAACTACTCTTTTGGAGCCAACAATTACGCTTTCCAATCTATGGGTCTGAGCATTGGCAAAAAGTGGCAGTAAGAAAAGGATGAACTTCATGAAACCTCCGCGGGTAGTCCAAATGGTGCAAATATGTATCTGGCTTACCTAACTACTTAGGTTTTACAGTTGCGGGACAGCGTCGGAGTTTCACCGAACTTCCACATTTGCGGACACTATGTTTATTAATAAATTCTAACCACTTACCTTTCCATATACAATAACTGGTTACAATACCCCTGTTAAATACCTATAACTATTACAATCTCGATGACTCACAGTCCCATTTACGGTAGATTTACGACCAAGGAGACACTCATGAGCAATATTTCATTATACTTGAATTCCAAAGCTTCTGGCTCCTCAAGTAAATGGGTAAAAGAAGTTCAAAACCAACTTTTTAGACATGATATTGCAATCAAGTCCCCTTCCTCTAAAGAACAGCTTCACATAGAGCTTGAAAAAGATATCGCAAATTCAGTTGATTACATATTCTGCTTTGGTGGAGATGGCACTGTTAACTGCATTCTTCAAAAGATTGCAAAAACAGACATCAAGCTTTTAATCATTCCTTGTGGGACTGCCAATGACTTGGCCCACGAGATTGGAATGAGTACTTCAATCAAAAACATAGTTAGAACCTTTCAGCACAAAACTTTTAAGAAAATTGACTTAATTGAAGTTAATGGAAAGTACATGTCTACAAATGGTGGTATTGGCTGTGCCGCAGATGTTGCAGGCAAGATAAATTCTTATCGCAATGGAATTGATGGTTTTTTGAAAGTCATGAAGCGTGTTGGTTCGTCGATTTATCCCATGGTATTTGCAAAAGAATTACTTTTTACCGAACTAAAAAAGTACACACTTCAAATTGAAGCACAAGAACTACCAAGCTCAGACAGGACAGTTGTTACTCCCCTTGTTTTGATAAATAATCAGCCATGTTTGGGAGGCCGCTTTGCAGTTGCACCTCACACCCGAAACACTGATGGCAAATTCAATGTAACGATTTTTAAACACAAGAGTAAAAAAGAACTTCTACAGTGTGCTTATAATATTCTTCGCGGTTCATATCCTTATGACGACAAGAACCTCATTAGCTTTGAGACAGAATCTTTAAAAGTTAAAGAATTAAACGGACAATCTCTTCCATTTTTTGGAGATGGAGAAATCCTTGATAATGATGGAACTTTTGAAATTAAAGCACACCCTAGAGCGTTGGAAGTATGTGCTTATTTTGAAGATGTCTCTTACGCAAGCTCCTATGATTTGGCACAGGTAAGACTAGTATAAAAAAGAAGGAGACATTCGCCTCCTTCTTCAAATATTAAAAATGCTTCATATATGAAAGCGACATTAGTAGCAGGATACCAATTAGGGAAACTAACTTCACTGACAGCCTTATGCTCATTAAAACCTCCCTTCCTAAGAGTCTAGCTAGTTGCTACAATTTAAATAAAATGTTTTTATTTTGACAAGCTTAAGAATTCTAAAAAATACTCAACTATTCCATTCAAGTAACCGATACAGGTCCATATTATCTGTTTCAAAGAGGTTACTTGAAAATACTTGTCACTGGTTCGACAGGTTTTATTGGGAAGAAGCTAATACCGCTTCTCAGTGAAAAGGTTGAACAAGTATTCATTCTTGTTCGTAAAGAGTCTATGCCCAAGGCCGCAAGACTATTTGCCGAACACAGCAACGTGCACCTCATTGAGGGTAATACCCATTCAAATGATGTTTGTTCAAGAGTTGAAGACCTTACAAAACTCACAGAAGAAGTAGATCACATCATCCACCTTGCTGGAGGATATGACTTGGAAATGAGCGTTTTAGACGCTTATA
>JAGSHJ010000558.1 GCA_023954595.1 Bacteriovoracaceae bacterium
CGAAGTATGAGTCATCATATTTAGAGCAGCCTTGGCCATATTAGTATGAGGGTGACGGTCTTCTTTTTTAAAGCGATGAAACTTCCCTTCCATAGCAGTAACGTTAACAATATGTTTTTTCCCGGTGTTATCTTTTCTCATAAGACCAATTAATCTATTCACTAGAACAAAAGGAGCAACAGCATTTACCAGTTGAACTTCAAGCATTTCTGGTGCCTGAACTTCACCTAGACGCAGTCTCCAGCTATTAGTCTTTCTAAGATCAACTTGCTGCAAGTCCATATCAAGCTTCCCTTCTGGAAATACCTCTTCAGCTACAAGTGAGTTATCAAAACTATAAGGTATCTGCGAAAGTTCTGCAGATGCTCTTATCCCAACTCCAGGTGCATTACTATGCCATGCAATTGGAAGGTTCTTATCATTTGTATTATGAGACTCAAGTTTTTGAATACATGAGTTATGATCTGCTAAAAGCCTTACGACATCTGGGCTTAAATCATCTGCCGTAAGCCTTTCGTTTTCCATCATATGCGCATAAAAACCGCTTGGCCTTCTTACTGTTTGAGCGGCATTATTTATTAGAATATCTAACCGGTCATAGTTCTTTTCGATATAAGTAGCAAAGATTTCAACACTAGGAGTATGGCGAAGATCTAAACCATATATATGAAGCCGGTCTCCCCACTGTTTAAATTCAGGTTCTTTTGCATACCTAATGGCCGAGTCTACTGGAAAACGAGTTGTAGCAATGACAGTTGCTCCTGCTCTTAAAAGTAGAAGTGTTGCTTGGTATCCAATCTTTAATCTTGAACCTGTTATTAAGGCAACCTGTCCAGTTAGATCTGCTTTTTGATATCTTTTAAGATAATTTAGGTCTCCACAATCCTTACACATACTATCGTAAAAAGGATGTATCTTTGTGAACTTTTTTCGACAGACATAACAATCATGAGGTGTGCTGTACTCTTTTTCTTCTTGGTCTAATTCGGTTAAATGCTCAATCATTCCAGGAGCAACATAAACATCAGTATCCCTAGATGCCCTAATGCCTGTTGCTTTTCGAGCACTACGGTTGGCCTGTTTTACAACTTGTTTACGTAGTTTCTTAACATCTTTTTGCCTTTTTTTAATCTCTTCACGATCTGGTCTAGATAACTTTCCTGAAGCACGAAGCATAGCAACTCTCTGCTCTTCAGAGAGTAAAGTAAGCTGCTCACTCTTTTCACTAAAGCTCTCAAGTACCTTTAAAGCATTTGAGATTTCTTCTTCAGTAAAATTCGTTTTAATTAAATCATCATCTTTCACAGCAGGTATGCCTCTTTTTAAAACTGAATATTTGTAAGAGTACAAACATATTCAGAAAGTCTTTTTTTGTAATTTTCTTCAAACTCTTCCCTAGGGACTCTGGATTGATCATAGAAATCCGATTGCCTTATATCGGTATATAAATCATATGGTAGGTATTGCTCTAGAGAATTTACTCCACCATCTAATTCATTAACGAGAGCGCCGAAGGCACGGATGTATCCAAATGCCTGATCTTGTC
>JAGSHJ010000502.1 GCA_023954595.1 Bacteriovoracaceae bacterium
ACACGCAGTAGAATCTGGCGCCTTTACCTATCTGATCAAGCCTTTTGAAAAAGAAAAAATTGAGGATCTTATTGAAGAAATTGCAGATAAAAAAAAGCCGACATAGTAATGCCGGCCTTATATAGATAATTTTTTTCGTGTGAATGATTTTGTTCCTACTCCTCTTCAACACATTCTCTTGAGCAACTAATCCAAGTCTCATATAAAAATTTCTTTTTATTACCAGCTGTAGAGATTTCACTAAATAAGTGCCCATATCTCAAGGCTTCGCCTAAAGTCTCATAGCTAAATTGGCATACACCACTTGCTTCTTCTCCAGTGATAGGATCTGAATCAAGTTTACATTTACCTTTTTCGGCTTGTTCTGGGAATAAGTCGGTACAGTATTGTTTTGTAGAGATATCATCAAATTTCGTAAAGAACCCATTCTTTTTTTCGTACTTTTTTTCGATGTTCTTTTTAATTTCATTCTCAAGTTCTTCATGTTTTAGTTTTGCTCGTTCTTCAAGCTCATCCTTTGTTTCTCCATCTTTAGGATATGACACTGTCTCGATACGATAATGTTCGATTTTACATTCTATACATCCTTCTCCTTCTCCTGCATCTTGAGCAAAAGATTGAGTTGAGCAAATTAAAAATAAAGAAATAAGTAATAGTTTTTTCATAGTCCCTCCCAGGTTGTTTTTTAAAGAGTACCAAGAGTTTTGAAAATAATTGAATTTTGGGTGTTTTGACTTTTTTTCGAATAAAAACGTCGTGATTTCAAATGCTTGCGAATGTGGTTTTTAGGCGCTCAAGGGTACTTATTACAGGTCTAAGAGATATTAGCTCAGAAAAATGTTAGTTTGAGTGGATCTTATTTAAGCGAACTGGCAATTATGATGAAACGAGCGATTTTTATATTTTCTATTCTCTATACTCAGCTCACCTTTGCAGAGCTTGACCCTTACGATAAAGCGCTCAAGGAGCTAACCTCTGAGATCACGAAAAAGGGTAGTAAGGTCTTTGGTGGGTATGAAATCGCATCTTTGGCCTCAGACTTATCTTTTAAGTATGACTTGTCGTATGCGCAGGAAACCGAGCTATCTGCCAAGTCGCTAGATTTTCTGCTCAAAGAACACACTAAACTTTTAAACCAAAGTGCACTCGCAAAGATCGAATCTTTATCTTTTAATAAAGAGGTCTCTGCGCATAGTATCCTCTTCAGTATAGGCAGAGAGTTTCTCGTTTCTGAAATTCTAGTGGGGGATGCTACCTCCGATACTTTGAGCTGTTCTTTAAATATGAGAAAGGAAAATATTGAAGATCTTAAAATACATCCTAGTGATAAGTTTAAGGTTTTAACTTTAGAGCGAAGCAGTTGGTATGATGTCGGTTTTAGCATGGGCAGAAAAGAGGGCGTCCGCTTTAAAGTGGCGGCATCTACTAAGGAGCGGGGACTAGGAAACATAGAATCTATTTCTTGCTACCAATGGAGTTACTTAAATAATGGAGCTCCAACGACTCATCCTCTCCTTGACGGCACTCTCGATGAAGGAGAGCTCAAAAGGCTATTTGATGCTACTTTTAATATAGATTATTAAGGGGCAGGTCCTACTGCTTTCCAGTGGCAGTGATGTCCGAGATAGAGCAATCTTGTGAAGTATCTGAATTTAGAAAAAGTTTAAAGAACAAGGTCCCACTTCCGATAGTTGTGGCAAAACTTGCGGCATTGGTATCCATTGCCGTTACCGTATTTGAGTCGCTAGAGCTTGCTGCCACTGTCCACGTCGTTCCGTTGTGGTAATACCAGGTGGATTTATCCAATGAGGCCTGGTAGGTAATCGTACATGAGCCATTTGTTGTGGCACTAAGACCCGTCCATTCACTAAAACTTTGTCCTGATGTGGTCACAATTTCAGGACTTCCGCCGTAATACCTTGTATCACCAAGGTCTATACTGGAAAGACTGGGGAAAGTCGGCGTTCCTGATTGGTCGTCAGACTCCAACAACACGCGATATTGAAAATATTGATTATTCGGTACGGCAAGGTTAGTGAAATCCGAAAAGCTAAGGTTGGGGGAGGTTAGATTAACTAAAGCACCACCTAAATAGTTACAGTTCCCATCCGAGAGTAAAAC
>JAGSHJ010000018.1 GCA_023954595.1 Bacteriovoracaceae bacterium
ATGTCTACCGTCGGAGGGATACCGTAGTATCTCGTCTATTCATCCGACATCGTTCATTGAACGGGTCCTTTCTCATCTTGATTCGTTCCCGAAGGAACAAAACTTTTAAACTTTATTCAAATGTTAAAGAGCTTCTAAAATTTTCTAAATTTTCAAAGTTCAGCGTTTATAAAACATCGAAATTTGAAAGTCAAGAAAAAAATCGAAAAAAGCAAAATTATTTTTTAGTGGTGGAGATGACAGGAGTCGAACCTGCGACCCTCTGAATGCAAATCAGATGCTCTCCCAACTGAGCTACACCCCCACTTAACAAACTTGCGATGTTCGCGAGGCCATAATCTAAAAAACTTAGCATTTTCTGTCAACAACTTTTTTCAAAAAAAGTTAATGAAATTAAAAAAAATCCTTTTAAGCTTATCTAGTAACTGTTTACTAGGAGTAAAACAATGATTTCAACCGCTTCTCGCTTTTATAAAATTCTAAGTGTTACTTTTACAATGCTACTGATCTCCAGCTGCTTCAACGCAAAGGATGCAACAGGTACAGAGACTTCTAGTGTTAGAGTTAAAACAGTTCATGGAGATATCGTATTAGATCTATTTCCTGATAAAGCACCTATTACTACAGCAAGGTTTAAAGAACTTGTTAGTAAAGGTTTTTATAATGGCCTCACCTTTCATCGTGTAATTCCAAACTTCGTTGTTCAAGGCGGAGACCCAGCAGGGAATGGAACTGGCGGAAGTGGAAAGAAACTAAAAGCAGAATTCAACGACACTAAACACGTTAAAGGTACTCTTGCCATGGCGAGAGCAAGTGATATCAACAGCGCAGATTCACAGTTCTATATTGCATTAGGCACACTTCCACACCTAGATGGTAAGTACACGGTATTTGGAAAAGTGAAAAAAGGTTTAGAGGTTCTAGATAAGATCAGAAAGGGTGACAAAATGCTGTCGGTTACAGCTGAGTAAAAAAATGAAGCGCCTAGGGCGCTTCATTTAACAATTACTTTTTGCAATAGATTACATTGTTTTTCATTTCGTAGGCGCAAACAACATCGCCATTTACTTCCTTAACCCTTTCAAGGTCAGAAACGTATTCGTCATTAATCAAGATATCAGATGGACAGCCTTTATAGCTAATCTCTCTAGACTCAGCAGTAATCGTGCCAAGGTAAGCAGACCCATCAACCGCTTTACAGTCACTAACCGCGTAAGTCATTGAAGATGCGGCCATTACAGTAAATACTAACAAAGTTTTCATTTATACCCCTTTTGTTATTTAGCTTGGGGTATATCCAGAAAGTTTTTAAAATCCCATACGAGTTAATTTTGTATGAATTTTTTACAGACCGATTAAATGCCTTTAATCCAAATAAAAACTTTATTGGTACCATATGGTCCACCAAAGACGGTTTTACTTTCTAAGATTGTCGACTCTTCGACGGAAGACACGCGAGATAAAAACTCTTTTAGTTTTTTACGTGGCACATAGAGATTGAAATATAAACCACCAGGGATGTTCGTTCCAGGCTTTACGTTATCGACTTGTTTTACGTCAAAATATTTTAAGACATCAATTAACTTGTTCTTGGTTAACTTTGGATTAACTGACGTCATCATAACTCGATACGCTTTTCTTCTACCGTATCGGGAGTCTCTATAACCACCCTTGCGGACTTCTTCATAATCGGATTGTTCTAGTCCTGCGACCTTAAAATCTTTAGGTAATGCATCTACAGATGTAAGAACAACGTCAGACTCTACATCAAAACGTTTGGTGCTTAGGTTATCTTCAAAAACTTTTTGAGACTCTAACTTCTCTAACTTCTCAAGTTCTTTATAACTTAGTTCAACTTCCTTTCCAGCAAGTGGATCTTTTGATTTAAAAGTTAAACTCTTATCAAGCCAAAAAAAGTTTGGTTCAAAAAGCGAGATTTTTTTGACCAAGTAATCTTCATAATACTTATTCCCAACTTTTATTGAGAAAATAACTAGTCCACCAATTATAAAAAGAAGAGCTAGTTCCTGGAAGAATTTCACCTGCCTCTTAAAGGTAGCTTTCTTTACCAAAGAGTCTAGCTTTACCCCATGCTCCTTATTCATTTTTTTCAGAAGCTGAAAAATATTTTGCCAATCCGGGTACAAAGTAATTTCTAAACTCGTAAGAATTTCATCTTCCAAGGAGCCTCTAAACCCACTATTTAATCCAAAAGTCTTTTTAAGATCAGAAAATTTCAAATATAAGTTTGAGCTTACAATGGTCCCAACTTGAAAGTTATCGTTAAGGCTATCTTCAAGATGAGGGTATCGCTCAATAAAAAAGTCACGCAATATGAGGGAAACTTTTCGCTCACTTAGTCCACCAAGCTTACCAAGCTCCCTCAAGCTCACATCTTTATATAAAAATAAATAACAAAGAAACTTTTCATATAACCAATTAAACCACGTAATCAATGGACCCGAGGTGGCCTTCTCCCTAGCGTAAAGAATTCGAGAGATATGAAAATCAACCTCCTTACCAACTAGAAATAGCTCATCCCAGAAGCTATTAAACTCCTCTATGTAGCGGCCTTCCCAAGATATACTTTCAAGGTTAAGCTCCAACCACTGCTTAAAGTTTATTAATTCTTCCTCAGTTAATAATATTTTTTCCATTTATACTCTTTTCAACAGAATTGAGATTCCCTGTCCTCCACCAATGCAGGCCGAGGCTACTCCCAAGTTTTCTTTATAATAACTCAATTGTCTCGCGAGTGTTAGAATAAGTCTTGAGCCGGTTGCACCCAACGGGTGTCCGATCGCAATGGCTCCTCCCCAACGATTTAACTCTTCAGGCGAAAGTCCCAACTCACTCGTGCATGCTAGGGCCTGCCCAGCAAACGCTTCATTTATTTCAAAACAATCAATATCTCCTATTGATAGTCCTTGTTTTGTAAGTAGATTCTTAATTGCTGGAACAGGACCAATTCCCATTTCGGAAGGCTCTACTCCAACAACATGACCATCAACAATTTCAGCGATCGGGTTAAGTCCATACCTTTCTACCGCTCCCTCCGATGCCACTACTAATGCACACGCACCGTCGACAACACCTGAAGCTGTCCCCGGAGTTACAACTCCATTGGAGATAAAGCTTGAACGTAAGGTCTCCAAACTACTGATATCTGGATTAAATCGCACATGTTCATCTTTATCACACGTGCCTCCCCTCATTTCAACAGGAGCAATCTCTGCTTGTAATAGATTATCCCCATATGCCTTTGCTGCTTTGTAATGGGAAAAATACGAGAATTGATCGCAACTCTCACGGGAGATTTTATAGTCAGATGCAAGCTTTTCCGCAGTCAGGGCCATTGGATCGCCTGTAAATTTGTCAGTTAACGTATCCAGAAGCATGTCCACAGTTTTGAGACTGCCATATTTTGTGCCGAATCGGCCTCCATACATCAACTGTGGGATAAGAGACATATTCTCAGCACCAGCAGCCAACACAACATCAGCTTCACCTAGTTTAATTAGTCTTACTGCATCTAGAACAACCTGAATTCCTGAGCCACATAGTCGATTAACATTGTAACCTGGAGTTTTTATTGGCATTCCCAACTTTAAGGCCAAATGCCTTCCACCATATATAGTGTCTGTAGTGGACGGTATAACATTACCAAATATGACATGGTCGAAGGAGTCCAAAGGTAGCTTAGTATCTGAAATTGCATGTTTTGCTGCAGTAATAGCAAGGTCAACGGGCGCAATATCTTTAAAGCTACCGCCGAACTTCCCAAAAGGAGTTCTTTTTCCGCTGACAAGATAAACCTTATTTCTGGTACTTGAGTGGCTCTTAGCCATTTTTGCCTCCTTGAACCTTTCACTTCGCTTTTAGTATTATATTAAAGAATGCCCTTTATGGCATCACTATAGTAACTGGGAAAAATATGGACGGCATTAAGCTACAAGCTTATCAAAAGAAACAAGAAGCGATGCAAACGCGACAGGCCTTTCAACTAAGAAAGGAAAGTCGTGAGATGCGGGCTGAGCTTGATAAATTGAAAGAGCAAAACCAGGCCGCTGTTAACCGAATTCAAAGAGACTTTGATAAAGAGGCTTTTCAAGAACAGGCCCAAGTAGAAGCAAAGCTAAATGAAATTCGCCAAAAAAATGAAAAACTCATCAAGAATGAAGAAAAGCGCTACGAAAGAATGCGCGAGGAAACGATTCTGACTCATAAAGAGCAACTTGAAGAATTAAAAGTTTCTCAAGATAAAGAGATCGAGAACCAAAAAGAGAAACACCAAGAATACATCGAAAATGCTCGAAGTCGATTTGAAGCAGAAAAGATGAAGCTTGAGAGCTAATAGGAGCACACGCAATGGAAAGTTCTGAACAAAAGGGTTACTACATTAATGGTAAGAAGCAAGTAATCGAACTCCTGCAGCACCTAGAGGGCGCAGAGAGAGAAAAGCTTCTACGTAATATTGGACTTCGAAACGCTTCAATGGCCAAAGAGCTCTCGGAGCAAAGCCTATCGTTCAAAGACCTATTAAATGCTGATACTGAATCGTTAAATAAAATCATGCAGATTACAACTCCAGCAATTGCTGGATTGGCCCTATATCTAACCCCTCGCTCTTTTCAGCGCAAGGCCCTTGGAGCAATGGATAGAAGTAGAGCGGAACAAGCTTTTAACGTAATGAGCAGAGATCTTAGTTCAAAAAAGCAGGAATGCTTGAAGGCACAAAATAGAGTGCTACAAAATGCAATAGAGTTAAGTAGAAGAGGAATTATTAAACTTTCAAGCTAACTGACTCTTAATTAGTAGAAGGTCCTCTTCACTCAAAGGAGCATCGGCATATAGACGATCGTCCTCAATACGATGCTCTGAAATTAATTCGGTAGTATTTTTTATTTTTTCACCAAGGTTTTCCAGAATATTACCTATCCACTCACCTTTTGACTTTATTACCTTTTGAGCATCACTTGCTTTTATTTTTACAACTCGGCATTGAGATAAAGCAACTGCACTGTAAACATAGTTCTTTTTAAAACTTAGAACCGTTTCTTCAGCAACCAGATCTCCTTTGCCAGCAATGTAAGTGATTACCAGTCGGTCGTGACCTTTTTTAGCACATGCCACCTTGCCAGATTTTACGATATAGAAAAACTTAGCTGGATCGTCCTCTGAAAAGAGCACATCTCCACGTTCATATACTGCATGGTTATTCTCAAAAGACATGTTCACCCCTGACCTTGCCTTCTAGCAAAGTGCCGTATCTCAGTCCATATGTACTGACCTTGAATTTATCAACCTTAAGGAGCGTACCAAGTTCTCTAGTCAAAAATAGACCTCCCCTAATCGCTCTTGATCGTTTCCCTAGAAAAGGAAACTTCTCTAGAAACTGCTCTGGAGAGAAATCACTATAAACTTGAACCATTGTTTCAATGTCCGAGCTTTCAAGAACATGGCCATGAACCTCACTTTCTATAAATTCTTTATGCTGCAAGTGCATATTTGCAAGAGAAGTAAGTGTACCTGCAACACAGTGAAGAGTTGAAACGTCTAAATCGTTCAATTGCTCTTCAAAGCTTTCAATGGCCTTTTTAAACGACTCTTTCCAGTCACCGGCTTCCATCCAGTTTGTCACCCTCACAGACCCCACAGGAAGACTGAAGGAGCTTACAATGTTTTTTTCTGCATCTAAGCTAATAAACTCGGTAGAAGCACCACCGATGTCCATGATTGTCATTGCCTCTTTGGGACTCTCCCCAAGAAGGATCCCTTTTGTGGAGTAATATGCCTCACCTAGTGCATTAATAGTAATCACATCGATGCCTAGTTCTTTTTTAACTTTTTCAAAAAAAGCAGCAGCATTTCTTGCAACTCTGCTTGCTTCAGTTGCAGTGGCAATTATATTTCTTGGATCAATTCCCTCCTCCAGACAAATATTCTTGTACTGTTCAAGGGCCTCAAAACTTTCTTCTTGAGCTACTTTTAAAAACTCACCGGTTTCATCCAAATTTCTTCCAAGACCTGTTACTCTGGACTCATTTCTCAAAGTCTGAACAAGCTTTCCTTGCTCAAGCTCTCCAACGAGAAGAAGAATAGAATTAGATCCAATATCTATTGTTGCGATTTTCATGATATTTCCTTTAATTGGACACAAGCTCACTTAAGCTTTCGTTGAAAGGTGCCTCGAAACATCCCTTCTCACAAACGATCTTGGTAATAAATTTATTGTCGGTGATATCAAAGCTTGGATTTAATGCTTTGGCATTTGCTGGAGTATGTTTAGCTGCAGAGTCACCCAAAATCTCATGTTCTGGGCGAAGCTCTATTTCGATCTCTTTGCCACAATTCATTTCAAAATCAAATGTACTAAGCGGAGCTGCGACATAAAAGGGTACATTGTACTCTTTAGCGATTATGGCCAAATTAGATGTGCCAACCTTATTAGCGGTATCCCCATTTTGAACAATTCTATCAGCACCAACGAAAATAGCATCAATAAGCCCTTCTCTCATTAAGTAGCTGGCGGCACCTTCGACAACAATTCGGTATTCAATGCCAAGTTTTTCCAGTTCAAAAGCTGTAAGGCGTGCACCCTGCAGATACGGCCTTGTTTCATCAACGTAGGCCATATTCATTCTAGACTGCTCGCCTAATACTTGTATTACACCTAGCGCTGTTCCAATGCTCCCACATGCTAGAAAGCCAGTATTGCAATGAGTGAGGATATTATACGACTTCTTTCCCAGTGTTCTATCAAGGTCTTTTATAGCATATTCGGCCATAAGGCGGTTGTTTCTCTCAGAAAGCTCCATCTGCCCTTGCGCTCTTGCGACCAGTGTTTCATAGACATCACTAGCGCTATCAATATCCGCTACCGCATCTAGAGCTTGCTCTACTTCATAGCGAAGGTTAACTGCAGTAGGTCTTGCTTCTATTAAATTTTGTCCAAACGACTTTAACTTTTCAAAGTTATAGTTGTTCGTGATCTCTTTCACTCCGAGTGCTAATCCAAATATTGCAGTAAATCCAATACAAGGGGCACCCCTAACAACCATTTTCTCAATACATTCTTTGGTTTGATCAACATCTGAACATTCAAAATAAACTTCACTACCTGGAAGTTTTCTTTGATCTAATAAAATCAGCTTGTCATTTTTAAACTGAATAGGAAGGCATACACTCATAGCTTGAAGCCTTTCAATAGGTCTTTGGCCTTATTTTTCAGCTCATCTTCAAGCTTCTTTGTTTCTTTTTTCAACTTTTTATTTATCTTTTTCTTCTGTTTTGTAAGTTCAGTCTTAGTGGCCCTCTCGGTGACCTTGTCAGTCGTATATTTAACTTTGGGCAACATTGCAAAGCCGTTTCCTTCCAATAATAGAGGAAGATCCTTTTGACCTGTAATTTTCTGAACGTCATCGACGATACTCTTCACAATAAGTTCGGCCGTCACTCGAGAAGACTTACTCTCCTCCATTCCAACTTTACCTTGTGCATTTAGGATCATATTGTCTTTATTCCCGTTGAAAACAAACTTCTTAAGAAATACGTAATCCTGAGTAGCTCTTGCATCTAGAGATAATTTGTCGAAGCGATCAGATATCTTTAATTTTTCAGGATCTGCCTTATCTTTAATCAATGGAATCTTTTCCAACAAAGGCATAATGAATGAAGCAAGATTCAAATTCTTCAATTCCCCATCAAACGCTTTAATATTTGTAGAGATATCATACTTTAATTCTTTCGATTTCTTCAGCTCTCCTGTGACCTTACCTTCATAGCGTCCTCTCACCTCACTTAAGATTGGCGGAAGAAATGCATTTAGTCCCTTAAGTTCCATCTTATTCATATTAATAGTGAAGCTTGAGGTGATATCTTTCGAAGTTTTCAACTTTGTCTTTGAATCGATTAATACGACACCACTTCCGTATGTGAGCTTGAACTTGGGAGTCTTAACCTCTTGGTTTTTGCCTATAATCTGCCCAGCAATATTCATCTCCTGATTTTCAATAAATATGTGTTTGCCTTCCAATTGGACAACAAATGGAGGGAATTCAATAGGAGCTGATTCGACTTCTACACTGGGTGTACCTGCGGCCTGTTGTGTATCTTCAACCTTCTTCTCTTCTTCTACAGACGGAGTGTAGAGAAGCTTTTGGATAAAAGGCTTCTCAAGCTTAAGGTTGGTTATTAATAACTTTGATTTAATCTGAGGATAAGAGCTTAAACTATCAGGTAGCTTTAGTGGATTAAGCTTTGTTCTCGCATCAATTGTTGCAACACCTGAAAAAAGCTCATTTTTAACTTTAAAAAACAGGTCTTCTCCCTCGAAACGGCCATCAACTATAGTCGAGATATTTTTGCCTGAAACAGAAAGCTCAATTGGCCTATCCATTGAGAAAGCAAGGCTTGGGTTAAACACCTCATTCTCCAGGTTAATTTTAGTACTACCTTTCAGATTTAATTTACTTGAGTCGAAATTAATACCTTCGACTGCTTCACTAGGAGCAAGCTTTGCCAGATTGGCCAAATAAGCGGTTAAAGAAAGATTGCTGATGTTTATATCGGTATATGTGTTATTTAGGTGAAAATCTGTCTCTAAGTTAAATAGATTCCCGGCCTCGGTACGAAGCTCACCACTTACTTCCTTTGAACTTGTCAGGCTAAATCTCATCACATTTTTAAGATTTGGGACTTTTATATCGAGCCATGAAAGAGAGATGTTTTCAACATTCAACATCATGTTCATATCCACAGCACCACTTTTTATAAGTTTATTAAGTGAAACCTCTCCAACAAGCTGGATATTTGCATTAACTGTTTTTTCTTCCTCAAGTCCATATTGGACACTCGACACCACTTCAAATGCAGTGGTTTTTTTAAGATTTAAATTTTTGAGAAGTATTTTATTAACAAGGATATCTGTCTGCTTTGCACCAGGAACAAGATAGTTAAGCTTAAGGTTTGAGATTTTTATATCTATTTTACTTTGTTCAATGAAGCTCGGGATCTCAATTGAGCCTTTTTCCTCTTTATCTTTAGCTTTGCCAACGTTTTCTTCTTTTTTCACAGGCTTTGGAGCTGGAAGAACTTTTTCCCAGTTGTTACTGCCATCTTTTAGCTTCTCATAAACAAGCTCAGGAGCAACGACCTTAACATCGACAGTCCCGCCATTGCTTAGAATAGAGAGAATAGGTATATCAACCATGACCTGCTCTACTGAAAATAGCTTCTTTTTTGATTTTTTATCAACAAGCTCAAGCTTAGAGACATTTAAGTCTACGGCAAAACCCAAGCTATAACTAATATTGCCAATACTTGCATCAGCTCCAGGAAGTGCGTCCTCCAAGGCCTCAATTGTTTTGGCCTTTATTACCTCGGGGTCAATCTTTGTAGAAACGATATAAAAAACAGAAGCGACCCCAACGATTAAAACTAATAATATGACAACTGCGACTTTCAACTTCTTATTCATTTAACCACCTTAAACTTTTTCAATTGGAGCAAACTTGGCCATAAATTTCTTCCTTGCTCCGTCTCTAAATAGGATTACAATTTTTTCCTCTTTACCAGCACCCTTACTCTCAAGAACTCTCCCCTCTCCATAGAGTTTGTGTTTTACAACAGTTCCTTCAGGATAAATGCTTTGAGCTAGAGGCTTTGTAGATGCGAAACTTTGAGAGTATACAATCTCAGTTTCTTTATAACTTTGGACTTGAGAGAATTCATCATCATAATCCACACCATTGGTTACGCGTTTTTTTGTAGACTTACCAAAGGGTGAATTTGTTTTATAAAACTCCCACTTATAATAATCTTCTGGAATTTCATCCAAGAATCGGCTGGGGCCATTAAACTTTATACTCCCCCAAAGCATTCTGCCTTGAGCAAAAAGAATATATAGCTTCTTCATTGCACGAGTCATTGCAACATAGAAGAGTCTTCTCTCCTCTTCGATTGCCTCTTCGCCACTTTCAATACTTCGATAAGACGGAAAGAGTGATTCCTCGGCACCAGTAACAAAAACAAATGGATACTCAAGACCCTTTGAGCCGTGAATTGTCATCATTGAGACTTCTTTCTCTGGCTCGTCAGACTCATCCACAGAGCTATCAAGAGTGATATTTTCCAAGAAGCCTGTCATTGTGGCTTCTTCTGCTTCCGCTTCATATTGCTTTATAGCTGAGACAAGCTCTTCCAAGTTTTCTAATCTGGCCTGTGCTTCATAAGTTTTTTCAGCAGACAAGGCCTCATAGTACCCAGACTCATGAAGAACTTTCTCATACATAGTTGATGGGAGTCTCTTCTCTACTTCGCAGACTTTAGCTTCCTGGATAAGACTTACAAAACCGGCAAGGGAACTTTTCACTTTTGCAGAGAGCTTCAAGTGTTTATATTCCTCTGGTTTATTAATCATCTCTTCAAGTAGTTCCCACAAGCTGACATTATTTTTAACAGCTTCATCTTCAATCTTTCTGAGTGTGCGAACTCCGATACCTCTGGCGGGAGTGTTAATCACTCGGCTAAGAGCTAATGAATCTTTCTCATTGACCACCAAACGAAGGTAGCCAAGCATATCTTTAATCTCTTTTCTTTCGTAGAATTTGATACCAGCAACAACCCTGTAAGGAATTTTTGACGACCTAAGGGCGTCCTCTACAACACGAGATTGAGCATTTGTACGATAGAATATTGCAATATCAGTTGGATCCACACCGGAGACGACAAGCTCTTTAACCTCTTTAGCTACGAAATTAGCTTCGGCCTTGTCATCAGGGCATTCCATAATTTGAATAGAGTCGCCTCTTTCATTATCAGTCCAAAGCTCTTTGCCCTTTCTTTGTTCATTTCTAGAAATAACATGGGATGCGGCCTCAATAATGTTTTTTGATGAACGATAGTTTTGTTCCAACTTTATTAGGTTTGCATCACTATAGAGTTTTTCAAAATCTAGAATGTTGCGGATGTCTGCACCACGCCAGCTATAAATCGACTGGTCTTCATCTCCTACAACACAAATATTTCTAGTTTTATCAGAAAGCATCTTAACAAGTTTAAACTGTGCCCTGTTTGTATCCTGATACTCGTCCACCAGAAGATACTTAAATCGTTTTTGGTAACGCTCTAAAACTTCTGGAAAGTTATCAAATAGATTAAGAACACCTGTGATGAGTCCACCAAAATCTACGGCATTCGACTTGTGAAGCTCTCCTTCATAATCGACAAAGAAGTCATAAAATAAGTCATCCTTGTCTACTTCATCTAGTAGAGGGTCTGGTTTAGCTCCAATATAATGGCCGTTATTTTTAGCGTCTTCTATAAAGTATTGAACTTCACTTGGATGGATTTCTTTTTGAGAGATCCCTCTTTTACCTAAAATTCCTTTGATAACACTCTTTTGTTCAGAGCCATCATAAATTGTGAAGTTACGACTTAGCCCTAGGTACTGGGCCTCCATTCTTAATACTCTAGAGCAAAAGGCATGGAATGTTGTTATCTGGAGTGCACCTAGATCAAAGTGAGAGTCAGCTGCAATTCTCTCACGCATCTCCTTGGCCGCTTTATTAGAAAATGTAACGGCCAGGAGTTGGAATGGGCTGACTTTTTTGTCATTTAAAAGATATTGTATCCTACTTACAAGGGTTCTGGTCTTACCGGAGCCTGCTCCAGCAAGCACCATTACTGGACCCTCTGTTTGTAGAACTGCCTGTTTTTGAGCTTCGTTTAAGTGCTCTAAATTCATTATTCAACCGTTACCGATTTTGCCAAATTCCGTGGTTTGTCAATATCGGTGCCTTTAAGTTTGGCAATGTAGTAGCTCAATAGTTGGAGAACAACATTGGTTAGAACGGGTTGAGTTTTATTCAATCCCTCTAGGTTAAGTCCAAAGAAGTAGTCCGAGATCTCTTCAAGCTCTGTATTTCCTTGCTCACCAACAATCATCATGATCCCTCTTCTGGCCTTCACTTCTTGAGCGTTGGATAGAGTTTTATCATAAAGATCTGGAGTGACTATTGCGATGTTAACCATGTTCTCGTCTATTAAAGAGATTGGCCCATGCTTCAATTCACCGGCCGCATAACCCTCAGCGTGAACATAAGCAATCTCTTTAAGCTTTAATGCTCCTTCCAAAGCAATAGGGAATTGATCCCCTCTTCCAGTGAAAATAAAGCCTTTATGTTGGTATATTTCTTGAGCGATCTTTTTAATTTCCTCAGTTCTCAACAATACTTCATCGATTCTGTCTGCAAGTGTTGAAAGTTCAGTTTTTAGATCTTGGTCATCCAGCTTTCCTGCCATCGACATTGAAAGCAACAGGCCAGTCAGCACTTGTTGAGTAAATGCCTTTGTACTTGCAACGCCAATTTCAATACCAGCTTTAATAAGTAGGTTTGCATCACAATTTCTAAACAGTGTGGAGCCTTCCACATTTACAATAGAATAAGTGCTTAGCTTGTTTTCTTGGCAAAGCTCTTGGCATGCAAGTGTGTCCGCAGTCTCACCTGATTGAGAGATGAATAGTCCCATTTCATCAGAATTTAATACTGGATTTTTATATCTAAACTCACTTCCAAAGTCGCTATTGACTCTGATGGAGTTAATCTTTTCAAAATAGTTTTTAAGAACCATTCCAGCGTGAAGGGCAGTCCCACAAGCGGCGATATGAATATAAGGAAACTTTTTACTGCCAGCCGCCTCCAGAGCACTTCTACCCTCGCCTTCAAGATAGAACTCGATTAGCTTTTTAATAAGCACAGGTTGCTCATGAATCTCTTTAAGCATGAAGTGTTCAAAGGTTCCTTTGCTCACAACATCCAATTCAACCTTGCGTTGTTGCATCTTATAATGAGTAGTGGGTTGATTATTTAGGTCAAAAAAGGAAATCTCCTCCCCTTTAGACTCATAGTCACACTGACAAAGAACTCCATCTTCAGGAAAATAGATATCTTCAGCAAAGCCTACTAATGCATAAGGGTCAGATGAAGCGTAAACTTCGCGAGACTTTGCATTTATTCCGCATACAAGAGGTGCTGCGCGCTTTATGGCCCAAATGGAATGTTCACCTTTTTTCATAATTACAAACGCGGAGTTACCTTCGAGCATTTTGAAAGTCTCGATAATTGCCACTCTTACGTCGTTTTCTTTTTTATAGTGATAAGTTAATAGATTAAGAAATGTTTCAGAATCTGTTTCTGTTTGAAACGAGTAACCATTCTCAATTAGAAATGGTTTTAACTTATTGGTGTTTTCAATGATTCCATTATGAACGATTGAAAAATACTCATTTTGATGTGGGTGAGCATTCGTGTCGTTTACTTTTCCATGAGTTGCCCATCTCGTGTGGCCAATTGCCGTGTGTGAGCTAGGCTTTTCTTTGGCAACGATACCCTTTAGGTTTTCAAGTTTGCCCTCTTTTTTTAAAGTAGCAAGGCCATCTGATGTCTGAAAACTAATTCCAGCCGAATCATATCCTCTATATTCTAATCTACTTAGGCCTTCTAAGACAGGAGCGATAGCATCCTGAGAACCACTATATCCAACTATTCCACACATATTTAATTCCTTAGCTTAAAATGGATTTTTACCATTTAGGACGCCTAGAGGCTAGTTTTTTGCAAAGCGAAAGAGCTAGTCCTTCTTTTTAATAAAGCGTTTGGCCAAACCCTCTTTAGTAGTCTGGCGCTGCCTTGCAATAGCAAAACCACCACTTGGCACATCCTGATTTATTGTCGAGCCACTGGCCACATAAACTTCATCACCCAAAGTGATAGGTGCTACCATTTGGGAATCTGAACCTATGAAGCTGTTTTTACCAATTTTAGTCAAATGCTTCTTTGCACCATCATAGTTACAAGTAATGAAACCACAGCCTAAATTGGTATTTTCGCCAATTTCAGCATCACCCACATAACTCAGATGGGAAACACTCACCTTCTTATCAAGCTTGGCATTCTTAGTTTCTACAAAGTTACCAATCTTTTAGCCTTCACCAATTTCAGAGCCAGGTCTGATTCTTGCCATTGGGCCTATTTTGACGTCACTGTTAATAATCGCATTCTCAAGATAGCTATGAGCAAATACCTTACTTGCTTTGCCAATAGTTGAGTTTTTAATCACAACTCCAGCCTCTATAACACAATCCTCACCAATCTCAGTCTCTCCTTCTAATACAACACTTGGATAGACAACGGTTCCTGGATTAATTTTTACTTTATTTTCAATATAGCAAGATGAGGAGTTTATGAAACGAACCCCACTCATTTGAAGTTTCGTAATAGTTTCTTTCTGCATAATTTGAGCGGCCTGCTCCAGTTGCACAAGATTATTTATTCCTAAAAACTTATAGGCCTTTTCAAACATCACGGCCTGAACATCAAAGTCTTTTTTAAATAGATCTGTTAGGTAGAACTCTCCAGACTTATTTTGATTCTTAATGGAGTTCAAATTCTTCTCAATATGTGAGGTTCTAAAGAAGTACAGTCCAGAGTTTACAGTTTTAATTGCCCTCTCGCTCTCACTTGCGTCTTTCTCCTCAACAATGTCAAAGCCTCTGTCTCCATTCACAATCCTACCGTAACCAGTTGGAGTATCAGTATTAAAGACAGCTGCACTCGCCATAATGGAGTCGTTGCCTTTTACTGCCAGAAATAGTTTTTCATATTCTTCTTTGCTTATTAGAGGCGTATCAGCACACACAACTAGGGTATACTTATTATTCCAGGCCTGGGCGTTTTGATCAAAGAAGCACTGAAGTGCATGTGCAGTTCCTTTTTGCTCTTTTTGCCATACAAATGAGACATCTTCCCACTTTGAACTTACATCTTTTTCCACTTCTTCTTTTTTGTGACCGACAACTAGGGAAATATTTGCTTCTAATTTATATTCATTTAGAAATTCATAGAGATTGGACAAAACATGGTCTACGAGCGGACTTCCTTGAAGTGGGCACAAAGATTTTGGAACATCCATTTTTAATCTTGTCCCCTTGCCTGCTGCCAATATAACTATACCTAAAGAGTCGGCCATAAAAACACCTATTGTTTAATTTAATTTGTAAGTAGTTAATAATTAAGTTTTCCGTACTTATCTTATCAAATAATAGCGACAAGAAAACACTTTTAACTACGACAAATATTCTTTAAAAAAATAAAAAAACCATAAAGATTCCTTTAGGTTGACCCGAAATAGTTTAAGCAAATGGAATTGTCCGCGCGTTCAATATTGAAAGTTGGAGGAACACGTTATGGTTACAAATTACGAGGGTGACAGCATTGAGTTTAAAGACACACTCCCTCTCCTGCCTATTAGAGATTTAGTTGTTTACCCTTTTATGATTCTACCTTTATTTGTCGGTAGAGATTCCTCGATTAAAGCGGTCGAAGAAGCATTAAACAACACTGAAAGATTAATTTTACTGGCCAGTCAAAAAGATATTCAGGCAGAGCGACCTTCGCCGGATGAAATTTTTGAAATGGGAACAGTCGCCATGATCATGAGAATGAGAAAGCTTCCAGATGGAAGAGTTAAAATTCTTGTTCAAGGTTTGACTAAGGCCCGTATAACTTCCTTCACAGACACCTCCGATTTTTACAAAGTTAATGTAGAAAAAGTGGCTCCCGTTGAACCTGAAGAAACACAAAATGTTTTAGAAGCTTTAATGAGAAGTGCCAGAGAGAATCTTGAAAAAGTAATCAATGTCGGAAAAGTTCTATCACCAGACATTCTTATGGTTCTTGAGGACATCCAAGACCCAGGAAGACTGGCCGATCTAATCGCTTCAAATCTAAACTTAAAAGTAGAAGAAGCACAAATCATCTTGGAAACACTGGACCCGGCAGAGAGACTTCATCGTATAAATGACATCCTTGACCGTGAGCTTGAGATCTATGCTATGCAAGCAAAAATCAAATCAAGTGCTAAGGGCGAGATCAGTAAAACTCAAAAAGAATACTTCTTGAGAGAGCAGATAAAAGCAATAAAATCCGAATTAGGAGATGAAGAAGTGGTAGATGAGTTTTCAGAACTTAAAGAAAAAATCCTTTCCAAAGGAATGGGTGAAGAAGCGGAAAAAGAGTCTCTAAAACAATTAGCAAGACTTGAAAGAATGCACCCAGACTCAAGCGAGTCGAGCACTCTTCGCACATATTTGGAGTGGATGACTGATCTACCATGGTCAGAGGCCTCGGAAGAGCTTACAGAGCTTGCTTTTGCGAAAAAGGTACTTGATCAAGACCACTTCGACCTAGAGATTATAAAAGAAAGAATCCTTGAATACCTTGCAGTTAGATCCCTTAAAGGTGGACAAGTAAAAGGCCCAATCCTTTGTTTCTCAGGACCTCCAGGTGTTGGTAAAACTTCTCTTGGCAAGTCTATCGCTAAGGCCACAGGAAGAGAGTTTGTAAGAATTTCTCTTGGTGGTGTTAAGGACGAATCTGAGATTAGAGGCCATAGAAGAACCTATGTTGGTGCCATGCCAGGTAGATTTATTCAGGCAATGAAACAAGCAAAGACTTCAAACCCGGTTATCATGCTGGATGAAGTTGACAAGCTTGGCTCTGACTATAAGGGAGATCCTTCCAGTGCCTTATTGGAAGTATTAGACCCAGAGCAAAATGGAAGTTTTAGAGATCATTACCTAAACATTCCATATGACTTAAGTAACGTTATGTTTGTGGCCACTGCCAATGTTCTAGAAAACATTCCAGGTCCACTAAGAGACAGAATGGAAGTGATCAACTTAAGTGGCTACTCTCAAGAAGAGAAGCTTGCAATCTCCAAGCAATACTTGATCCCAAAACAAATGGATCAAAACGGTATCACACAAGATCATGTTGAGTTTCACGACGAAGGTGTTGTAAGTGTTATCGATGGCTTTACAAGAGAGGCCGGACTTAGAAACTTAGAGAGACAAATTGGTGCTCTTTGTAGAAAAGTTGCAAAAAAGATCGCTTCTGGAGAAAACTCCAAAACACATATTCTTTCACCTACAGTAGAAGAGCTTCTAGGCCCTGCAATGTACTCGAAAGAAGATGGCAAAGAATTTGACGAGATCGGTGTATCAACTGGACTTGCTTGGACTGCCGCAGGTGGAGAGATTCTATTTATCGAGGCCACTAAAATGAAAGGTAAAGGGATGACTCTTACCGGACAGCTCGGTGATGTGATGAAAGAGTCTGCTCAAGCAGCTGTAGGCTATATCAGAAGCCACGCTAAAGATCTTGGAGTGGATGAAGAGTTATTCGATACGAATGAAATTCATATTCA
>JAGSHJ010000346.1 GCA_023954595.1 Bacteriovoracaceae bacterium
AGTGACTCCAAGGTTATTTGTAACCGATGTAAGTCTGTTCTGAAGAGCACCGAGCTCTGCTCGAAATCCGTTGACTTGAACCAAAGCGTCGTCAAGTCTTTGAAGTGAAGTCTGAGCCCCTTCTTTGGTGGACACAGTTTCAGCTCCCAATCCCAATGACTCAAGAGTCGAGTTAATGATAGACCCATCATATTTGAGTCTGTCATTGAAGGGATTGTTATTCGCTCCAATTTGAATTTCAAGTACTCCGCCTTCTCCATCAAGCAAGTTTGTTCCGTTGAACTCTGAAGATTTTGAAATCCTCTGAATTTCTTCCTTAAGTTGTTCAAACTCAATGTTTGAAAAACTTCTCTCAGTGTCTCCAACGGTGTCAGAAGATGATTGTACTGCAAGCTCGCGCAAACGGATGATAATATTTGATATCTCCGAGAGTCCGCCTTCTGCTGTTTGTACAAGTGAGATGCCATCTTCCGCATTCCTTTTTGCTTGTTGTATACTTCGGATTTGCGATTTTAGTTTTTCACTAATCGCCAACCCTGCAGCGTCGTCTGCCGCTCGAGTAATTCTCGATCCGGAAGACAATTTTCTCAAGTTGCTATTTAAGTCTCTTGTGGTTTTGCCTAGTGCTCTTTGAGCGGACAGACTTGCCACGTTTGTATTTACTCTTAGTCCCATAGTTAAGCTCCGTCATTGTACATATAAACCTCCTGTTTAAAAATTCGAGCATCATGCTCTCTGGTTGTTATTGTTGACACTGTTTTGTTGCCAACTTTGCTAAACTACTTACGACGTCACACATTTCCACGTAAGTCGTTAATTATTCATTAACGGTTGCAGGATTTTTTTACATCAGTTTTATAGCTTCAAGTTTTCAGCTTCGGGGCGATATTAACTTGCAGCTGCTTGAATCAAGTTCAACGCACTAGTTGTTGACTGGTTCGCTTGAGCTAGAACGGAAGTACCCGCTTGCATCAAGATGTTGTTTTTAGTCAACTCGGCCGTTGCACTTGCCACATCGGTGTCTCTTACACGCGAGTTGGCAGCACTTAGGTTTTCAATACTGATTTGGATATTGTTAACCGTTGATTGAAGCCTGTTTTGAAGTGCACCAAAGTCTGCTCTAATTCCAGATACTGATACAATTGCTTGATCAATTGCTGAAAGAGAGTTTTGAGCAGAGATTTTGTCTGCAACTGATGCCAAGTTCAAACCTAGTGCGGCAACGTTTACGTCTGCGCTTGAAGCGTCAAAAGTAAGTCTGTCACTTAAAGGGTCGTTTCTTGTACCAATTTGAATATCAAATACAGCTCCAGTTCCGTTTAAGAGTGGAACACGGTTAAATTCTGTAGAGTTTGCAATACGGTCTGTTTCCGAAACCAACTGTTCAAATTCAACATTCAAGAACTTTCGCTCTGTTGATCCGATAGTGTCTGAAGCTGCTTGCACTGCAAGTTCTCTTAGACGAATAAGGATGTTGGAAACTTCGGTAAGCCCGCCTTCTGCGATTTGTACCAGAGAGATACCGTCAGCAGCGTTTCTTTCTGCTTGACCTAAACCTCTGATTTGAGCTTTTAAGTTTTCTGAGATTGCCAGGCCTGCTGCGTCGTCGCCGGCTCTGTTGATTCTTTGACCTGAAGACAATTGTTCTAAAGTCTTCTGCATTCCAAGTCTCGTCTTGTGCAAGTTTCTTTGCGCGTTTAGAGATGATACGTTGGTGTTAATACGTAAACCCATATTAATCCTCCTTGATACGGGTTCCAATGCCATCCGTGGCAATGGTAACGAAAGTTCCGTTGAACTAACCGTTACTTAGCTTTTCGTCAGAACTGCTCAAGCCTTTAGGAAAATCGTAAAATATTTAGACATTTTTCAAAAAGTGCAAAAAACGCGGCTACAACCAATAAAAACAACCACTTAGATATGGGCATAATTTGCCTCAGGATAAATACTGTCTTAAGATTAATCAAAACAGCCTAAGGATCATCATTGAAACTGACCAACTTACAAGCAAGGCCTGACAAATATTTAGACACGATGTCTTTAATAGAGCGCTCATTTAACTATTCAGATGAAAACAGCTTTGCTGTGGACTTCTACCCATTGGTTAATAAGAGTAATTGGCAAAATTGCTGGATCATATTGGATGATGACAAAGTAATAGGCCATAGCGGCTGTGTACGTAGGTCCTTTAAAGTAAAAGACAAACTCATAGATTCCATATTTATAGGTGCGGTTGCAGTGGATCAGAACCACAGAGGACAAGGATTAAGTACAAAGCTTCTAAATCATATCTTAGAGAGCTACAGTGATGTGGCCTTTCACATTTTATGGAGTGAGAAGTTAGAGCTTTATAAAAAACTAGGTTTCCTCCCTTGTGTTGAGCTTTATGAGATTGATCAAAAACAAAACAGTACAAGTTTTGTGAAGGCCATGCCAGCAGAGCTTTCAAGCGATGACCTAGAAGACATAAAAAGACTTTATCAAAACTCAAAAGAGTACAGAGTCCTAAGAACTGATAAAGACTGGAAGGATGTATTTCAAATAAAAAGCTCTTCTCTTTATATAAAAAGAGAGCAACAAAAGATTACAAACTACTTTTTTATTAATAAAGGACAAGATCTAAGTGGTGTCATCCATGAGTATGGCCATCTAGAAGACCTTTCAGAAATGAGAGTGAATGGAAAAATCTGGGCCAGTCAAAACATCGATGCCTCTAGTGCACTTTTTGGCTGCCTAATAAAACCTGGAAACCTAGATAAGTTCAAACAAGCATTAAACTACTTAACTGATTCAAAAATAAAGCTCACATCTATAAATGATCAAGTGCAATTTAGTTTTGAGTCTACTGAGTTCTCGCTAAGTATTGAAGAGTTTATGCAGGGAGTTTTAGGACCTAATCGCTTTGAGGAGCTGAGTGGGTGTCCACCTATTTTCATAAGTGGACTTGATAGTATTTAATTTTATTTTTTTCTAAGAAATAAAGTGGCCTGAATTAGCGTCACTCCACCAATGGCCCATAAGATATAAACAATAAGAGGGATACTAGAGAGCTTTTGATAGTTGAGATCTTTTAATAAGAACACCCCTGAAAATACCATTGATGCCGCAAAGACCATCATTCCCAAGAAGTACAGACCATTGGATACCTGCTTTATTTCACTTTGAATGCCATTGAGTTTAATATCAAGGACATATTTTTTCCGCGCAAACTCTTTTAAAAGCCAGCGAAGATGTCTTGGAATTATTCGAGCACTATTTACAGCATCTCTTCCAATCCAAAGCGCCTCTTCCATCAAGGTTTCTTTTGAAACGAGATCCTTCATCACATCCTTGATTTGATCATCAAGAATTTCAAAGATATTTAAATCAATATTTATAGACTTTCCGACTCCGTCCAAGGTCATTAGGGATCTAAAGATCACAAACCACTCTCTTGGAAGATAAATTTCATGTTTGCTTAGAGTTAAAACAATGGAATGGGTCATTAAAGTGATATCAATTTGTTGGACACTTAACCCTAGATAAGGAGCGAGAGCGTCTCTTATATCTCTTTGAAGCACTTCATGATCTGGAATCACGTCATAGTCGGCCACATCCAAAAATTCATAAACGAGGTTCTCGTAATTATTAGTAACCAGAGCAAATAGGATTGCGACTAAATTCGTTCTATTTTTTC
>JAGSHJ010000221.1 GCA_023954595.1 Bacteriovoracaceae bacterium
ATGTTGAGAAGGTTCTAAACACCAAAACAGTTGAAGGAATTGAGTATAAAGGTCTTTATACCCAAGGCACTGTAATGCCCGAGCTGACCACTTACCCTAAAAGTATTGCAGCTTCTAGAATATATGACTCAGGTTTGGTTGAGGAGAGTGATCTCAAAGAAGACTATGAGCAAGGTATGCATGGTTGTGTTTTGATGGTGGAGGGTAAGTCTTGGAAAAGTAAGTTTTCAAAGTCAGTTAACCCGACATTTATTCTTCAAAGAAATAGCGATGATCTGATTTCCCAATTTGAAAACCCTGAAAGCGTTTTTGTTGATGCCAATCAACTAGATCTACAAAATTTTGATAAAGACGTTAAAAGAGTTGCCGCTAAAGGTGTGGGTTTTGCTGTAAACATTTCCCAAACTCACAACGCAGGTGCAAGTGCTGTTCAAGAAATCTCTTACGGACTTGGTATCTTTCATGCCCTTTTAAAGGCAGGGGTTGCGCCTAAGTCGATCAAGTTTTTTACCGCAGTTGATTCACTTATATTTCTAAACATCGCAAAACTCCGTGCTCTAAGATATTTAGCGGAAGAGGTGCTAGAGGCCTTCGGCCATAAAAAAGAAGTTTTTATTCTGGCAACTTCATCATTAAGAGAGCAAACGCTTTATGATCCATGGGTAAACATGTTGCGAAACTGTTCAGGTTCAATGGCCGCAATTCTAGGTGGTGCTGACCAGATGGCGATTAGAACACATGACTCATTGTTCTCGCTTTTAACTCATGAGCGTCCAAGTGATCAGGGCAGAAGAAGTGCTAGAAATACTTTGAATATAGCGATCGAAGAGTCTCGACTGGATTTTGTTATGGATCCAGGAAAAGGAAGCTTTGCACTTGAAGAGCTCAGTAGAGAGCTTGTAACACAAAGTTGGGAGAACTTTCTGAGTTGGGAAGAAGAAGGCCTATTAAATAACATTGATGATTTTGCAGCTTCAGTGAAAGCAATCGCTAAGAGTCGTTATGAAAAAACTCGCTCTAGAAAAACAATTGTTACTGGAGTTAATGAATTTGCAAACCCTGAAGAGACAATAGAGAGCCTTTACAAAAAAACATGGAGGCCTGTGGAAGTTCCTTATGGCCGTTTCCCATTAAGAAGAAGTGCTTTTGAATTTGAAGACCTGCGTTTGAGTATTGAGAAGTCTGAGCAAGAATTAAAAGCATGCATCATTCGAAAAGGACCGCTTGCCAAGCTCTCAGGCAGAATCAACTTTGTAAAAAACATCTTTGAAACTATGGGGCTTGAAATCATTGAAACAGAAGAAGAGAAAAGCCTTGATGAGTACTTTGAGCTAGCACGTGAAAATAAATGTGAAATTCTTATTTTTTGTGGAGTTGATGACGAGTACGCAAGCTGGGTGCGCCCAGGTGATAGAGACATGTTCAAACATCAGTTTATTGCTGGAAAGAAAGAAAACTTTGAACTGTCAAACAAAGAAGAATTCATTGATCTTTTTATGGGGAAAAATATCTACAACGATCTGAAGCAATTAGTAGGAGAGCGCCATGAGTAATCCAGATTTAAGAAATCACAAGTTGTTTTCTAAAAAAGAGGAAAGCGTCTCAAAGAAGGAAGTATATTTATCTCCTGAAGAAATCGAAATTAAAAACTCTTATAAGAGTGAAGATATTAAAGGACTTGATTATATTCATAGTGCTCCTGGTGTGGCCCCTTTCCTAAAAGGCCCATACCACACAATGTATAATTCAAGACCTTGGACCGTTAGACAATATGCGGGATTTTCTACTGCGCAAGAAAGTAACGCCTTTTATCGTAGAAACCTCTCTAAAGGACAGAAGGGTCTCTCAATTGCATTTGATCTAGCAACCCACAGAGGCTATGACTCTGATCACCCGCGAGTTATGGGTGATGTTGGTATGGCCGGAGTTGCAATTGACTCGATCTACGATATGAGAATCTTATTTGAAGGAATACCTCTTGATAAGATGAGTGTTTCGATGACAATGAATGGTGCGGTTCTACCTATTATGGCCTTATACATTGTTGCAGCTGAAGAGCAAGGTGTAGCACCTGAGGCGTTAGCTGGAACTATTCAAAACGATATTCTTAAAGAGTTCATGGTTCGAAATACCTACATTTATCCACCACTTCCTTCGATGAAGATTATTGCGGACATCTTTGAGTACACTTCTAAGAATATGCCAAAATTTAATTCGATCTCAATTAGTGGCTATCACATGCAAGAGGCCGGTGCGACTCAAGATCTTGAGCTTGCCTATACTCTGGCCGATGGTATGGAGTATGTAAAAACTGGTATCGAGGCCGGAATTGATGTTGATAAGTTTGCGCCAAGACTATCTTTCTTTTGGGCAATCGGTATGAACTATTTCATGGAAGTTGCAAAGCTGCGTGCTGGTAGACTTTTATGGAATGAGTTGATGCAAAAATTCAAACCTAAGAACCCTAAGTCTTTAAGCTTAAGAGCACACTGTCAGACAAGTGGTTGGAGTTTAACTGCAACTGATGTTTTTAATAACGTAACAAGAACATGTATCGAGGCCATGGCGGCAGCCCATGGGCATACACAATCACTTCACACAAACTCTTTGGACGAGGCATTAGCACTTCCTACAGACTTCAGTGCTAGAATCGCAAGAAATACACAGCTATTTATTCAAAATGAAACTGACACTTGTAACATCATTGACCCTTGGGGTGGTAGCTTTTACGTCGAGAGCCTAACTGCATCTCTTGTAGAGAAGGCACGAGCTCACATGAAAGAAATTGAAGAGCTAGGTGGGATGGCAAGAGCGATTGAGGCCGGTGTTCCTAAAATGCGTATCGAAGAGGCGGCCGCAAGAACTCAGGCGAGAATTGACTCTAAAGAGCAGACCATTATTGGTGTGAACAAGTTTCGTCCTGACTTTAAAGAAGATATCCCTGTTCTTAAAGTGGACAACCGCGCAGTTCGTGAAGCACAAATTGCAAGACTTAAAAAACTTAGACAAGAGCGTGATCAGTCTCAGGTTGATAGTGCCCTTAGTGCATTAACTGCAGCAGCAGAGAGCGCAGAGGGTAACCTATTAGACCTTGCCGTTAAGGCCGCAAGAGTGAAGGCCACTGTTGGTGAGATCAGTATGGCACTTGAGAAGGCATATGGAAGACATCAGGCCACTGTCACAACTATTCAAGGTGTCTACAAAGACTCATATGAGAAGGACAAAGAAAAAGTGCAAAAAGTAGAAGAGAAAATCAAAAAGTTTGAGCAGGACGAGGGAAGAAGACCTCGTATTCTTGTTGCGAAAATGGGTCAAGATGGCCATGACCGTGGACAAAAGGTTATTGCTACTGCTTTTGCCGATTTAGGCTTTGACGTTGATGTTGGACCTCTTTTCCAAACTCCTGAAGAGAGTGCGAAACAAGCTGTAGAAAATGATGTTCACATTATTGGAGTAAGCTCCCTTGCTGCTGGTCACTTAACACTTGTTCCTGCTCTAAAGAACGAACTTAAAAGACTAGGTAGGGAAGATATTCTTATTGTTGTTGGCGGCGTTATACCACCGGACGATTATGAGGAATTATACAACATGGGCGTGGCCGAAGTCTTTGGCCCTGGTACAGTTATAGACGAGGCCGCAAGTGATTTGGTTGATCGTCTAAATAAGGATCTTGGGTACTAATGAGAAAAAATCTCGAGCTTAAAGATTATGTTGCCGGTATAAAGGCCGGTGACATTGCCATCCTCTCTAGAGCGATTACTCTAGTGGAGAGTAAGCGTGCCGAGCATCAAAAGCTTGCTCGTGAATTGATTCAAGAGATCATGCCACTTACAGGCAAGTCTCATCGAATTGGAATCAGTGGCTCTCCAGGTGTTGGAAAAAGCTCTTTCATTGAAACATTTGGAAAATACTTAACATCTAAAGGTCTGAAGCTCGCTGTACTAGCTATTGATCCTTCAAGTCAAATTACTGGAGGCTCAATACTTGGTGACAAGACTCGTATGGCAGAGCTGTCTATCGATCCAAATTGCTTTATTAGGCCTAGTCCTAGTGGAAAGAGTCTTGGGGGAGTGGCCGCAAAAACTTGGGAGAGTCTTCTTTTATGTGAGGCCTTCGGCTTTGATGTTGTATTAGTCGAGACCGTAGGTGTCGGCCAATCTGAGACAACAGTAGCTAGGCTTGTTGATTTCTTCTTGTTGTTAATGCAGCCAGGAGGCGGAGACGATCTTCAGGGTATTAAGAGAGGAATCATGGAGATTGCCGATCTCATCTGCGTAAATAAAGCGGATGGGGAAAACATGAACCAAGCGAAGCTTGCTAAAAGAAATTATGAGAACGCTGTACATATTTTAAGAGTGGATTCTATGCCAAAGGTTATGCTCTGTTCAGCTATTAAGAAAACAGGGCTAGAAGATATATGGAATGAGATAGAGTCATTCTATATAAAACAAAAAGGTGCCCTTGAGAAGAAGAGGGCAAAAAACCTAGGTCTTTGGATTAAAGATATGATCCTTGAGAAGATCCAAAATGACTTTGAGTCAGATGATTTAATTAAGATCGCAATGGAAGAAAATCATCAGAAGGTTCTAAATCAACAAAAGAACATCTTAGAAGCTGTTGATGAGTTGTATTTAAAGTTTAAAGGGAAAAAATGAGCGAGATTGACTATACGACCTCTAAGAAAAGAAGAGCACAATATGTTTTGGAAAGACTGGAGGATTTGTATCCAGAGACACCAGTTCCACTAGATCATACAAATGCATTCACTTTATTAGTCGCTGTACTTCTGTCCGCTCAATGCACCGATGAGAGGGTGAACCAAATTACACCTGCTTTATTTGCCAAGGCAGACAATCCATTTGATATGGTCAAATTGACTGTGGAGGAGATAAAAGAAATTATCCGTCCATGTGGTCTTTCTCCTAGAAAGTCCAAGGCGATTTGGGAGTTGTCCAAGATTCTAATTGAAAAACACAATGGTGAAGTTCCTGCAAACTTTGAAGACCTTGAATTTCTTCCTGGTGTTGGACATAAAACTGCTGGTGTTGTGATGGCGCAAGCATTTGATGTACCTGCATTTCCTATTGATACCCATATCCATCGATTGGCACAAAATTGGAAGCTAACTGACGGCAAGAATGTTGAACAAACCGAGAAAGACCTAAAGCGACTTTTTCCAGAAAAAAGCTGGAACAAGCTTCATCTTCAAATCATTTTTTATGGAAGAGAGCACTGCACAGCTAGAGGATGTAAAGGTCTTGTCTGTGAAATTTGCACAACCCTTTACCCGAATCGTAAAAG
>JAGSHJ010000390.1 GCA_023954595.1 Bacteriovoracaceae bacterium
GAAAGATGCATACTATATGCCAAAATTTTTTCTGATTTCAGTGTTTTAGAGAATATAAAACCTGTAAAAAACAAGTCACTGTACAAGATTTAATCAATGAAGCCGATTATCTATTATCAGGCTCTACGGCTGTATTTGGTAGGTCCTCTTGGGTCTTAACTGCTTCCATCTGAGGTTTCTTTTGGACTTTAATGGGTATTGGATGTTTTCCTGTTTCAAGCTTGGCCTGATAACATACTGGCGAAGCTCCTTTTTCATGCTCGTTGGCCATACAATAAATTGGTAGGGCCGCATCTTCCTCTCCAGGATATTGCATGAACCAGGTGTTTCTCTCTTGAACGGCAATCATTTTGCTATCGCTTGAACAAGATGAAATAAACATTAGTAATATAAGCGATAATACTATTTTCATTATCTACCCATTCCCATTAATAAATTCTTTTAAAGCAAAGTTTAAATTTTGAATGGCCAGGTCCCTATCTTTCTTTTTATACTTTTTAAGGGCCTTCATAACCATAGGTTTATTCTTCCCATAAAATGGAGCTAAGATTTCGTAGAAGTAATAAGTTTTATCAAACTTGTGATGCTGAATATAAACATCTAAGATTTTTCCAAGAAGAACTTCGCTTTTTGATTTTTCTAATTCAGTGACAGACTTTCCAATAACTTTGTACACGGCTGGTAAATGCCCTTTTTTAAGGGGAAGATATTTATTGATATCAGCTCTTGCGACCTGACAAAATAATAAAAAGATAAAAGAAGTTTTAATCAATTTTGACATACACACCTATGAGCTTTCTTGTTGTTCTTCTATAGGGATTGCTGGCATCAATTGGATTACTTTCTCTAAAATCACTAATATATTCTTTATCAGCAGTTTTAACCTCAATATGCCCGTGAGCTCCACCCTCATAGACTAACACAGCTCCCTTTGGTGCATCAGTGGAACTCATATTTTTGTATTTCTCAGTCTTTAGTAAATTAGTGAAGCCAACCTTAGGATCGTCAAAAAAGTCTCTGCCGGCGTACTTTGCACTTGCCGTTCTCGTATAAGGATAATCGACTTTTAGATCTTCCATATACACTCTTGCGTAGCCACCGGCCATTACACCATGCTTAACATGACGCCAGCAGTTTCCTGTTGGAATATTTGTTTTTGATCCTATGCAACCTTTGTCACTACAATTTTTAGTAAAAGTTTCTCTCATTCTTTCAATCATCTTTTGCGTGCCATAACTATTACTATATTTAGCAATTTTATCGTCTAGAGTAGGCTCAGGTTTCTTCGTAGGCTCAGGCTTTGGTGTTACAACTGGTGTTGGTGTTACCACTGCGGTTGGAATCGGTGTTGGAATTGGCTTATCGACCTTTACAGGAGTGGGAGCAGGTGTCGGTGTTGGCTCTAGCTTAATCACAATTTTGTCTAAGTCATCCGCATCAAGAGGCGGATCAACTTTAGGTAGTAATTCCCCTGCCTGTGCCTTTTCGCATTCTGCAGCTTTTTTAGTAACTAACTCTAAATACTCTTTTAGTTTCGCGCAATAATCAAGCTTATCAACTTCACAGTATCTAAGAATCTCTGCAGTATGTTTCAAAAAACTAGATAGTCCCTTGCTGTCTTTTTCTAGTTCTTCGACAAATTCGTCTAAGTACTTCATCGCCTGTTCAGTACATTTTCTTGTCACATGATCATAAGAAGATATCTTGATACATATCCCTCTATCCGGGTTTCTTCCTAGTTTGGGGTTTGGTTTTTTTGGCATACCAAAAATAGTAGGATTACATCTAAACAGGTTCTTTCCACCGCAAAAGTATTCACTATTATAAGTGGGTCCAAAGTCTTTTATGTCTTGAACTTCAGAATATCTCCAAGGCTCATGACACCAAGTCTTACCTTGATCGGTCATCCAGCCACCAAAAAAGCATCTTCCGTTAATACCAAGGGCGTTTGCAGAATTTATCAAAGGAAAGGCGTACTTCATCCAATTGATTCGGGCCTGCTCTTTTTCCATCTTTGGTGGATATTTTGTCTTCTTTTCGATCTCCACGAGAACTTTCATATTGAGCTTGTGGATCTCTTTTAGCTGCTCTTTAGTGTAGTATTTTTTGAAGAATTGGAGAGGATTCTCAAGATGAGATATCTCATCAGCGAATGAACCGCTGGAAAATAGCAAAATGAATAATAAAGGAATCAATCCTTTTGAATGCTGCATTCTCACTCTCCTCACCGACTTTACGGCTTAAAGTGCAGAATACTTTAGTATTAACCTTGGATATTCATGATTCCAGTATCTTAGGCTTGAAAGGCCGGTAAAAATACAATTGTAGAAATGACGATGATTGATGCTGTTACTACCAAACTACTGATAAGTGTTTTCATAAAATTCCCCCGCGATATATAAGCAGGGGCTTTGTACCTAAAGGCCTCACCAATAACAACCCAATGGTAATTCTTTTACATTATTTACGTAAAATAGATTTTACAGAAGTAACTACCCACTCGGTGGCCACAATAAAGAAGCCAATCATGATGGCCACATCGGCGATATTAAAGACGTTAGTTTGAAGATATCGATACTGAGCAAAGCCCATCCAGAGCATGTCTATAACCGCTCCAGCGTGGATTCGATCAATCATATTCCCTACACCTCCAGCTAAAATAAAACTAAAAGCAATAAGTTCAAACTTTCTAATCTTCACTTTAGGCCAAAACATATAGGTGCCAAGGAGAAGAATGAAAATTACGGGTATAACAATAAGGGCCGCTAGCCTTGCCGGCTCGGGCCAATCTGATCCAAGTGAGCCCCAAGCGCCTCTATTGGTCACAAACATAAGCCTAAAGAAACCACCTAAAAATGGAATCTCAGGCATTCCCTTTAAGTTCACAACGGCCAAGTACTTGGTCCACTGATCAATAGCGATCGTTATTATCGATATGGGGAGTACGTAAATAGCCCTTTCTTTAAAATTCATAAGCTTATGCTATCAAGGGCCGGCGCTTTAGTGAATCGGTTTTTCTGTTTCATCTATGGCCGTCTTAAGTTCATCAAGGACAAAATTTCCAAGAGTCGCTGTCTTTAGAACGTCAGCGCTAATCTCAGGAATCCCCAGGCTCTCTATTATTGAATCTAGCTGGCTTTCATCCACTGGTTTTACAATTGCTTTATTCGTATCCATGAAGGCGTTATAGCCTATTTTTGGAGGCATTGGGAGCCCTCTTGGCAAATGTTTTAGACCAGCTAAGTAGCTTAAATTAATAAACTTTACTCAAATGACTCCCCCTCAAAGGAAAACGCTCAA
>JAGSHJ010000397.1 GCA_023954595.1 Bacteriovoracaceae bacterium
AACTCTAATCGGAGTTAGAGGGAAGAAGGATTCAATATTGTTGTAGTACTTGTGCTTTGGCTCTGTTTTAAAAATTAGCTCAAAAAAGACATTCTCACCCAATGAGCCCTGATGTGTAAGGGCACATACGTTTCCAAGCTCGCCCTCAGTAAATAAATCTAGGGTAGACTGAAATAGTGGGTGTTCAAAGTTCATAAAGCGAAGATCTTGGCGTTTGATGGCCTTCTCTCTATCTGATGTGTAACTGAGTCCCTCTGACGGTAGGTTTGGATAAGATGGCAAAAGCATATTGTCCGCTGGCCTGATGAAATAAACACCTTTTGACAGGTCTTCAATATCAACACCGACGATGTTAAATGCTCTCTCTAAATACACCTGCAGATCTCTTTTATTATGGAATTGCTTTATTTGAGAAGCAACTTCATCAACATTGGACTGCTTGTAGGAGTGAGCATCTAGAAAAGCGTTTTTTCCAGTTTCAATTCTTTTTTGAAACTCTAAATACTTTGATGAAATATCCTCTAGCTGTCCCTGTTCAAGTTTCTGTTGTGCCTTTTGGATTTCCCCTAAATTTTGCTCGTAAAATTCAACAACTCCCGTAGGGAAGCGCTCAAACAAGTTAAACGCACTATGGTAGAGCTTATATAGGTTTTCTTCGATACTCTGTGCAACATAAGGCAAGTGAATACTGATTTGGTTTTTCTGCCCTATACGGTCAAGCCTTCCAATTCTTTGTAGAAGAAGTTGAGGGTGAGTAGGTAGATCTAGGAGAAATAACTCAGAAGCAAATTCAAAGTTTCGTCCTTCACTTCCAGATTCCGCACTTATTAATACTCGTGCGCCCTCAGGGTCTGCAAAGTATGCGGCCTGACGATCACGTTCAAGTAGTGACTGTTCACCATGAAACACAGATGTCTTCACGTTCATGGTCTCAAGAAGTCTTTTTTGTACCTGAGTGGCAAGGACTCTACTTTTGCCAATGGCCAAAACTTTGGCCTCTGGTTTCTCTATGAGAAGACGAGCAAGCTCTTCAACTTTTGCGTTAATTACTTTCGTGTCGCTTGGGCGCTCAATATTTAGAGGTGTAGGGTAGAGAGTCTTTGTAGGAAAGAGGTTTTGCTCCTTCTCCAAGTTCTTTCTTCTATTTCTAAAGTAATCTCGCTCAAAATTATATCGATCCAATAACTCTGGAGTTGGTGAACTCTCGATATATACTTGTTCACTCTTTTTGTATTCTTCATAAGAGGAATACTTCTCAGGATTTAAAATCTTCAATAGTTCAAAGAAGTTCTCTTCACCTAGTGCTTCTGGTGTGGCACTTAAAAATAAAGCATTCTTTGCATTGGTGGTAAGCTCTTTTAAAAGCTCAAACTCGCTGGACTCGCTCTTATAACGGTGAGCCTCATCTGCGATGATTAAGTCCCAGTGCTTGCCGTTTACAATTGAGGATGCGTTGGAGTCTTCTAGAACATGTTTAGCTGTTGTGATGACTAAGTCATCATTTTCAACTTTGCTTGATAGTTCAACTTCATCTCCAGCACCAAGGGTTTTGAACAGAAAGTTAAACTTCTTATAAAGCTCAACAAACCACTGGTATTGCAAAGTTTGAGGAACGATAACAAGAATTGTTTTTACAAGCTTCTTCTCGTATAGGTTCTTGGCCAACAGGCCTGCTTCAATAGTCTTTCCAAGACCCACTTCATCAGCAAGTGCCAACCTAAATCTAGTCTTCTTGGCGACATCGGCAAAGATTGAAACTTGGTGTCCAATGAGATTTATTCTCGAGCCTTCAAGGCCACGAGCTGGATATTCTTGAAGTGCCCTTTTAAGAAGAAGGCTATCGTATCTAAAATTAAATAATTCGGGAGAGTCAAAGTCCCCAGCAAAGAGTCTTTCTTGAGGTTTGATCAGACTAACTGCGCTGTCGAGCTCTGTTTCGGGAAGAACGTGTCCTTGGCCTAAATAGAAAGTGATTCCATTTTGCTCTTTTAGCTCTTCGACGACAAATTCCAAACCATCGACACTTTTAACGGTTTCGCCAATTTGAAATAGAAGCCTCTGAAGAGGGGCCGTCTTTTTGTTATAAACACGGGACTCCTGTGCGGCAGGATAATGAAGCTTTACTAAGCGATCATCAATCTCTTCCACAACTGCTAATCCCAACTCGGGTTCGGTTTTGCTAAACCATCTTTGACCTATAAAAAACATCGTTTGAGTTTAGGCCTAAGCTGGAAAAAGTTCAATGCAAATGTTTACTTTAAAATCGATGGTCGAATTTTGGCCAGGTCCCTAATATTACCGGAGAAGCTTGATTCAAGTCCTAAATAAGGTGCCAATTCCCTCAATAGCTCTTTTGAAGACAAGCCGCTTTCGCGCATGTGCTTTAGATGGTTTTTATTTAGCTTGCCTAATTGGCTCTTTGAATACTTCTCTCCATTTTTGTCTAGAATGAGAGGGTGATGATAGAACTGTGCTGTATTTAAATGGGAAAGTTTTAAACGTTGAGCTAGATAGATTTGTGCTGCTGTGGACTCTAGAAGATCAATGCCACGAATAATTGTATTAACACCCATCTGCAAATCATCAATGACGCTTGTTAGCTGGTAGGAGGGGACGCCGTCTTTTCTCCAAACGATAAAATCTCCCATCTCTTGATCCAGATTAATTCTCTTATTATCTACATCAATGAATTGATCGGGAGCGACTTTAAGCCTTAGAGAACACTGATTCTTCTTATAGAGGATTGCTTTGTCTCGACAAGTACCGGGATAGGTACCAGTCGAGGAGTCTAGAACCTGTTTACGAGAACACTCACAGGCAAAGACATCCTCGCACTTATCGATGGCCTCAAAGTAATTATTAAACTTGTGTGTTTGTGAATAGTTTTTCTTAAAATCCTCAATGTCACCAGGCCCATAGTCGTAGTCAAGGCCAAGCCATTCAAGGGAATCAAAGATATCGCTTAAGTATTCATCACGACATCTAGTAAAGTCTGCATCGTCAATTCTAAGCCAAAGTTTTCCACCTGAATGACGGGCAACCCACCAACTTAATATAAAGTTTAAAGCGTTGCCCAGATGTAGATAGCCACTTGGAGTAGGTGCTATGCGTGTGACAATTTTAGTGTTTTGGCCCATGCACTTAGTTTAGCGGAGTACAGGCCAATTTGCCAATTATTGGCTTCTTAGAAATGCTTCATAGAAACATGTTTGAGCTCTCAAGTATGGATCTTTAATTTTA
>JAGSHJ010000202.1 GCA_023954595.1 Bacteriovoracaceae bacterium
GTTGTATGACTTCAAAAAGTAAGAAGTATTGGCTCCATAAAACTCTGAAAGAACTTTTTTACTCCCTTTTGATTGGCAGGTTAAAGGTATCACCACGCACTTCCCTCCCCGTTCTAAAAGCTGTTTTCTATCTATCGTTGTGACAATAAAGTCTTGCTCTATGTCCTCAGGGAGACTCGTAAAATCATCAATCATAAGAGTTGTCTTACCAGATCTGAAGGTCCAATCGGGTTGAATCTGGTCTGTCCCTATTCCTAAATCGAGGAGTACACAAGATCTTACGATAGACCTTAGCACCCTAACTGGACTGTTATAAAATTCTCCTGGAAACTCAATATCGTTCTCAAAATAAAACTCAGGAGTGAATTTTAATATCTTTGTTTTGTACTCAAAAACCGTTTCGAAGTACCTTTTTTTAGATTTTTTAAACAAGTACCAGTCCTGAGTATTGCAAATTCGATTGGATAAAGATGTCGATAAAAAGTACGGACAATTGTTATTCGCAATCCTTTTCAACTCATCAAGAACTCTTGTTCGAGCACTCTCTTTTTTCACTACCATGATCTACTCCTCTATTAACTTTTCTATACAAAAAAAATACATTACTAATTCCTCTATACATTTATCTATAAACATCCATCCGCTATTAAACGGAGTTTTATTGAGTGGGTGGATGTAGTTTTTATTTCAAGTAATTTCTCTTTATAATCCCCAGCTTAGAAAGTAGAAATGTCCAATTCGATTTTTGTAAGGCACTGAGGTCACATAAACCTTCTCGCGCTTTTGAAAGCAACTGGTGTATATGTCTGCCTTAAATTTCTTAGAACTTTCTCAATAGTGCAGTTGTTTCGAAGAGCGACTTGATCAATTATGTAATTATCATTGATGCGAATTTTGCGAGTCCAACGGGTTGATAAGAATAAATCTACCTTTAAAGCTGGTTCTGAGAAATACCAAGAGTTAGAAATCACTCCAATTTTCTTACCCCCAATTTCGATGGTTAACTTCGGTCTATAAGAATATTTTTTCCATTCATTTGTTTCAGACATATAAGCATTGATGAGTGCCATATCTACGAGTGAAGAAATCCCTTGTGCTTTAGTTGCCTTCGAATTTCTGCAAAATTTTTCAACACCAGTCTGTGTTAAAACACATATTTTGAGATCACCATGCCCCTTGATTCCTCTATAAAGGTTCCCTCCGATAAAAGTTCTAACCAGAGGATTTGGCCCTACCTGATTTCTATAAATCCATTTTTCCAAAGCCCATCTAGCTTTTTTATCTTGAACCATAGGTATTATAAAAACCCCATGACCATTTTCTGCTACATTCTTAAGTAAAGTTTTATAGTTCATGACGCCAAGCATACATGAAAAACAAATGCTGCTGTTGAACTAATATTTTCCCAAGAGTTAGTGTTTAATCTGCTCCCCTCTAGACTACATTCTACTTCTCTGTGTCTCTTGATATTCCATGTATTTTTTATAGAGAGGAATCTCAAACCTAAAAATCACAATCGTTTTCTACAAAAAAATTAAACTAATCACATATCGCCAAGGTTGGCTTATCAACACACAATACTTTCTTTAACTGAGTATTTTCTTCTCTAAGCTCCTTAAGCGCTTGAATGATCTGAATATTCAACTCAATTCCATATCGAATGCGCTTGTATCCATTTTCATCTTCAACCACCATATCGGGGAATACTTCCTCTACTTCTTGGGCGATAAGGCCGATCTCTCTCCCTTTTTTGTTGTGAAACTCAGACTTCTCTTCATCCCAGTCGAAAACAACGGGCCTCAGTTTCGTAACTCTTTCTAGTGCACCATCAAGTGGTTCTATATTTTTCTTTAAGTTTCTATCTGAAAAGCAATCGCCTCCTACGATGTAAGAATCATCAATTTGAATACATCCTGTGGCATCGATGTCTCCTATTACATCTAGAGAATCATTTGGTGAGTCTGTTCCAATTCCGACATACCCAGTATTATCAATAAATATCCCTTTATCTGCATCATCATTAATCAAGAGCCGAACTCCACCAGTCGCTCGAATAGCAAATTCATTTGATGCTTGAGAGTTGAAAGTCGAGTCGCTCAAACTAGAGAAGAGAAAACTACCACTATGATCTGAATGAATAATTGATTTATCCCCTAAGGCCATTGAAAATTCGGCCGCAGCCCTGTTTCCATAGCCCCCAAGAGCGACAGAAAAGTCTCCAGTTGCATGATTGTCCTCACCGCCTAAAACAATACTTTCCCAACCGCCAGACACATTCATGTAACCACCAACAACGACTGAATCAACATTTGTCGCTTGGTTTTCAAATCCACCACCTATGAAGGCTCCATCTCCAGAAGCAATATTTTCGGCACCTCCCACGGCAGCAGAAGTCCATCCTACATTCTCACCATCCCAATACTCTGCAGAACTGTAGCCGACTCGAAATGCACTATTTTCTTTATCAAAGAACATCCTTGAGTCATCCTCATAAGAATCGGGATCATCATTGAGGTGGATTGAACCAAAAACAAAATCTTGATTTTCATAGGTACCGTTCGTTACGACAGTTCCTCTAAGGTCTAAAACCCCTCCTGCAAAAACTGAGCAGATCCAATCGCCATTTGAGTCAACACTTAATACTTGCCCTTCGACACAGCTTCCACTACTAATTTTAGAGAAGGGAACTTCATTTACGGAGAAAGTTGTGCCCTCAAGTGCTAGTCCTTCACCTGCATTATAAGTTGTATCAGTATCAAAATCGGTATCAATATCTTCTTCACAGGTAAAGCTCCCATTTGAATAGACTAGCTTAGTAGATATATCACAATTCTCTGGAAGATCCTCAAAAGAGATTTTTCCCAATTCAAGAGAAACGAGCCTTTCTTTTTGCGTAATCAACTCGCTAGACGTTTCTTCAGAAAATGAAAATACCTCTCCATCCAACCTCAATCCGCTCCCTGCTCTATAAACCGTATTAGAGTCGTAGTCAGGAACACATGAAAAAGCTCCATCAATAAAAGAAATCTTTTCATGGGCATGACAGTCATCTGGTATGTCAGTAAATGAAACCTTATGACTCTCAACATCTTTTATGCGGTTTTCTTGTCTTGAGGAATCCTTAGAAACCTCTTTCTTGAAGTCGTTTAAGTCAGCAGAGTTATTTTTTGGAACACTCTTCTTTCCTTCATCGACGATACATCCGGAGAGGTTCATCAAGCTTAAAAGGCATCCGACTGTAATAAGTAATTTTGATCTCATCTCTCTCTCCTTTCTATATCATTTTTTTCAATTTCAACTTCCTTAACTCCGACAATCAATGAGTAAAGTAGTTCTGCACTTTCTTCAAACAGCTCCATTTCAAAAATGATCACGTCTTCCCCATAACGCGATTCAAGCAACATCCACTGATGAGCTTGTAATTCATCTAAGAGCCTTCCCAAAGTTATCTTTTGTGCACTCTTGTTAATAAAAGTTAGCTTAAGTCTCATTAATCACTCCTCGCTTGACTCAGTGTACCACAGTGTGTATAATAACACAAGGGGGTACACATGAAGGACTTAATAGATCTACATGACATTAATAATGACCTGACTCAAATTGGACTTTTAATTCAAACGGTTATCAATACTGAGGGAGCAATCATTAGTGAACGTTCGAAAGACTGCCTTAAAAATGTAAATTCCAGGATTTTTCACTTAGCTAAAAAGGTAAAATCCATTTTAATGCCTACTGAGGTAGATAAGATTAGGATGACACCTATAAGCGAACTCCTCTTAAAGTTTAGAGACGACCTAGAGAAAGAATTTGAGCTTAAAATTCACTTCAGCGGTAACAGTGACTTAAAACTTGATCAAGGTACCTTCTACGACTTCATTACGAATATTTCCAAGAACGCAAATGAAGCAGGAGCTTCACGTTTAAAGATAGCCATTACTAATAGGACTTTAAGTTTTATAGATAATGGTTCAGGTTTCACAAAAGAAGTCATCAAAGCCTTTCATGCTAAACAAAGACTTACCACGAAAGAGAATGGCCATGGTCTAGGGCTACTTTCTCTAAATGAGATAGCAAGAAAGGCTAAACTAACTATGGATATAAGGAACAATGCCATTTCAGGAGGAGGGACTATCATTTTCACTAAGCTGGATTCAAGTTAATCAGCGAGACTTAACTTTTGACTTGGCCGCAGGACTATCTAAATACCTCTTTGCTGCACTTTTTTTACGTGAGGAATAGACCCACCAAAGAACTCCACCGAGAAGAATTGTTGTTACAGACATTATAGCAAAGAAAGGTGTAGTAATAATATTTTCCATTAAATGCTGTATTACACCTATATCTTTCACTCTAGGCGCAAAGAAAAATGCACCATGCTCTTTTGTTTCTAATGCGAGGAAAAATCCTATCCCCGTAACGACAAGACCGAATAACGTTATTAAAACGTCTCGATGTCCTTCATCAATTGCCTGCAATATTGCGTCAGAGTCCGTTTTCTTTTCAAAATGTTCACTCATACTTTTATACGTATCTTTTAGGCATTCATATCGATCAGTTATCTCTAAGCTATCTCTTATGTTTCCTGCAATCTTCGAACACTCATCTTTTGCCACGTCTGAAATACGGTGAACTAAAAACATACTTTCTAAAATTATAAAATATTTTCCAAGGTCAAAGATCTTTGAGTTTCCACTATCCTTTCCATTAGGGTCAAGATCCGGCCAACCTTGTACATCACCTACGTCCATATCAAGTTTATCTAGAATCATGTCTGCATAGCTATAATAAGCTCCAAGCAAAGAGATCGCTTTTACAAACTCTGGACTTTCAAACTGACTTTCCTCATCGACGCTAAAACATTCTCGAGCAAATCCCAGAACTTGCTCAATTCGAGTATCTCCTTCAAATTTAAGCATATATTCATCCGATACAAACTCTGAAAACCTTTGAACAATTGAATCGTAGGAAATATCTTCCTTTCCAGAGCTAGATGTCTTAGGTCTCAAAATAACAAATACTTCCTGGTCCTCATAAGAATGATCGTAGAAATCGGGGTTCGTTACATAGATTTCACCCCAGTGAAAGTCGTTACTAAATTGATCTGACTTTTCAATTTTATAAATGCCTTCATAAATACCTAGGATTCGATTTAAAAAAGGTGCACTAAACATAGGAAAGGTTTCTTTTAAACCTATTGAATTTTTTTTCTCACCTGTTTCATCTAAAAGAACATTTTTAAGTTTAGCCATCTCTTGGAAATAGCTTTTCACTCCCCCCTCAAAAGAAAGTCTAAGCACAAGTGCACCACCTTCAAAAGCCTCGGTACTAGGGCCTTGCCAAGTCGGCTTAGAGTCAGGTTCTCCTGACTTATTTACAACCTTTGCTCTTGCTCTTTCACCCATAAATGATCTCCACCTATTTTATCGGTTACTAGAGTGTTTCCCTTTAGTATTTAAGCTAAGTACCTGTATTCACTTAACATTGTCTCTTGATCATAATCCAGAGTGTGTTATAATGTGTATAGCAACACATAAAAAGTGAGGAAGCTGTGTTTGATAAAATCGTTGGCCAATCAAAAGCAAAGATTCACTTAGAACAGCTTTTAGCAAAAGCTAAGGTCAATGAATTAAGGAAGAAACACGGACTTATAGATGCTGCCACAACACTGCACTCTTTATTCTTAGGTATTCCGGGCTCAGGAAAAACAACATTTGCCCGAGTCATGGGACTTCAGCTCAAAGAAAGTGATCTTCTCTCAAGCGGACATTTCATAGAA
>JAGSHJ010000111.1 GCA_023954595.1 Bacteriovoracaceae bacterium
AGTCTTTTCTTAAGGATCATAAGACTCCCTACCTCTGCTTTCTTTCTGAACAAGTTAAAAGTATTCCTGCTCTCTCACAAAAGATAAAAAACACACCTAAAAGTGATTACCGTGAAATACAGTCTCTAAAGAGACAATTGAGAGTTGCCAAGAAGTATAAATCTTCCTTAAGTGCAGGTGGTATTGAATACCTAGACTCCCTTTGTATCAATCTGGATAAGCCAAAACTTTTTTGTGATAGTTTTTTTAATGTAAACTTTCTTGAGAAGGCCGCACAACAAAAGGCACTTACTCCTTATTTAGAAACATCATGCCAATCGATTCTAGGTAGAACAGAGTTGAATCAAGCGGACTATAAAAGATGTGCTGCAAGTATGAGTAAAGATCCTAGCCTTTGTATGTTTGCAGGAGATCATGAAGGAGTATTAACTCCACGTCCCAACTGTGAAACGATTGGGCTTAATTTGAATCATTCCAAACTTCGTGCAAATTACGTTGACTGTCCTGCAAGGGTTGCAAACGATGCAATGACCAATTTAACACGAATAATTAATCACTTCTCATCCTCAGCAATACCAGAAGCTGGCTCTTGCCAGGCATCAACTTCAGCAGTTTTTGCACAATTCAACCAGGATACGACTGATGGCCGTTTTTGGGATGCCAAGCTGTGCTATGACGATAAAATTAAAAGCACCGAAGTATGTCACCCAGTGGTCTACGGCAATGTTAAAGACAGTGATTTATCGCTTCCTAAGGTAGTTGAAAAGATTCTTCAAAGAACTAAGGGGCTGGGTAATGATCAACAATGTCGACTAGTAACAAAGAAGCAATACAGACCAAACTTATTAGAATTCAAAAGTGGCTGTCAGGTAATTATTGATATTGAGAGTTGTTATGCCACATCATGCTCTTTCGATATTATTTTAAACCAAAATAATGTGACTCACATTAAACAGAAGGCCAATGTTAGCTTTGACTACTTCCCAAGGAGCTTCTCCACTGAAAACTTTGCACAGGCCAAGTTGATTGAGAAGAAATTTAGATTAAAGAGCAAGGCAATTTTAAACGTGAGTTTTTTAAAACGCTCTTTTAATAAATACCCGAAAGGTATAATCCACGGGGTTGCGTGTGCGGAAGACATGCTACCGGAGTTCTTTTCAAAGACGGTGATCAATCAATGTAGTCCTCTACCCTTCATAGTGGACGGGTACAAAGAAGAAGATGGTGTTTTTGCAGTAGTCATCAGAACCGCTAGAGATTCATTACATGCACCACGCCTTCTGCCATGGAGTCACCTTTTCTCAGCATTAAAAGATTATCAAAGATTACATCCACTAAATATTTGGGGGTTGAATGTTCTTCATTAAAATAGCGCTCCCCTTTTTCGCCTACTTTTCAGCTCAAGCGACTCAGCTTCCAACACTGAAAGCAAAGCAGAGTTTGGATAATATTCGTTTTATATCAAAGGATGGAAAGTACACTTACTACCAAAGACGCTCTGGCAACCTGCAAGTATCGACAAACTATAGCAATGAAGAGGTCTTGGATGGCGAGAAGCATACCGAATATTTTATTCACTCAGGGGCTGCAAGGAAAAAGCTCCTAATAGAGAAGGATGGCTCCTTTCACCAAAAGATGAGCCACCATAAGCTACGTGAGATCTATGCAGTAGACTTTGGAGAACATTCAGCTAAATTGATTGCCAGTGGAGTTTCACCAAGACTTCACCAAGATGATCAATTTATGAGCTACTTCACACCAGCCACCAAGTCGATCCGTATACAAAGGCTATCTGGAGACAAAAAGCCCACACAAATTAAGCTCGTCAATAAAGTGAATGACTTTTTTATACCAATTGTTCATCTACCAACTCCAAATGATGTGATTTTTTCAGATATAAATTCAAAAGGAACACAGGCATTTTTAATATATTCAATTCTAGATAAGAAACTAGATACGATATATAAGGCCAGCTACCCAGGTTCAAAACTTGAGAGCTGTATGGTGGGTGACAAGCTAATTGTTGGTGAGTTTACTCAATCAGCGAAGTCCGGAGGGGCCAAAATATTTGAAATCCCCCTGTATAACAACAAAGACTACAATAACTCTACGATCCTTTATCAAACAACCCAGCCAGACATAGGCAACATGGTATGTAGAGGAGATAAATTATTTTTTATTAAAACATCCTCATATAATGAGAATTTAAATCTCAAGAAAACAGAAGTGGCCAGTCTCGACCTAAAAACGAAAAAGGTCCAAACCCTGACAGACCTCGAATTTGTGAGCCAGATAATATCAATGGATGGAATGATCCTGGCCCCCTACCGAGGTAAGTATTACATCGTTGAGGGAAATAAAAACATTGTGGATGATGCACTTAAAAAGGATAAGACCAAGTAATGAAAGCCTTTTTCATAGTTTCACTTATTTGCTGCGGTCTGAATGCTCAGATTTTAAAAGGACTCAAGGCCCAAGGCCTGTCTGTTGAGCTAGAACTACTACTCAAGCATCTATCTAATTCAAAAGACATCACAAGTGAGCAAGCAGCGGTAACTGTAGGAGCGGCTTCGCTCATTAATGAAGACTTATCCAAAACTCCCAAAAGCAATGTACTTTTTTTAATTAAGTCGGAAATCTACAAAGGTTTATTAAACAATCAACATCTTCCGCGAAAGGACGAAATCCTCATAAACGAGACTCTTGTTAAGAGTATTGAATCCAAAGTTGAAAAACATGCTGAAATATACTCAGAATTTGCATATTGGATCGCGAACTCTGTCATTGAAGAACTCGCTCCCTATAGATCGGATAAGTTCTTAGACAAATATCAGACAATAGATAGAAGTAACTTGAAGTCACGTGCCAGGGCCTTCGAGCTTCAAAGGATAGCGAAATATCTCTCCCCTTGGCTTTTGGCCTTGAATGAAAACTCCCCAGAAGACTTCAATAAGCTTGTAAGTGACATTGCAGTTGATACCCTTAAAGGACTTTCTAAAAAGAGCTTCTATTTTAGAGAATTTACTTCCAAAAACTCTAGTACAACACTTGGGCCAATAATCACGATTCCAAGCATTACTCCTGCAGTCCAAGAACAACCAGGGCTTCCTTCAGCTTCCCTTGAGCTTAAAAAGAAAAATAAACTAAACGAGACTAAGAAAGCTGTTGATATCCTTGAAAAACTTCCAGAAGACCCTTCCGGTGGCATAGACCAATTACTCGAGAAGCAAAAGGGTGAAAGTAGTGAAGGTGATGGAAGCGAAAAACAATGGACTCCGAAGTAATCCTCAGTTAACAACTCGCCAAAAATTTGCTAAAAATGACCAACAATTGATCAAGGATTTCAAGTATGACTCTAAGCAAAAAACCTTATAAAGGCTGTCGTGATTTCTTCCCTAAAGAGATGAGGGAGAGAAACTTCTTATTTGACGCTATGAAAAGTGCGGCTGAAAGCTTCGCTTATGAACCTTTTGATGGGCCAATGGTCGAAGAGGTTGAGTTGTACAAGGCCAAATCCGGTGAAGAACTCATCAACGAACAAATATATGAATTCACCGATCGCGGTGGAAGACATGTTGCAATTCGTCCAGAGATGACTCCTACCGTTGCTCGAATGGTGGCACAAATTGCAAAGCAAGCATCAAAACCAATTCGCTGGTACTCAATCCCAAATCTTATGCGCTATGAAAAGCCACAGCGTGGAAGGCTTAGAGAGCACTGGCAATTTAATGTTGATATATTTGGAGCCCCTCAATACCTAGGGGAAATTGAAGTTTTAAGTGTTGTCTCCCAGCTAATGGAGAGCTTTGGTGCTGATAAAGAGATGTTTGGCATTCAGATTAACGACAGAGAGATTGTTGATTTCATCTTTAATGAAGTTATAAAAGTTGATGCTCAAAAGAGTTATAGACTATACAAGATTATAGACAAGTCCAAAAAGGTTGACCGCCAGGCCTTAGAGAAGATGACAAGTGAAGTCCTTGAAGACGCCTCACAACAAAAGTTATTCTACAGCTACCTAGAGCTAACAAGTTTTGAAAAGCTAGTTACATTTTTAAAGGAACACTCTTATCCGGAGTTAACAGCATTTGAGAGCTTTGTGCAAAAGCTTAAAAACTCCCAGGCATGGCAATACACCGAATATGATCCGGCAATTGTAAGAGGTCTTGATTATTATACGGGTGTTGTATTTGAAGTTTTTGATAAACATCCGGACAATAAAAGAGCGATCGCTGGCGGAGGGGCCTATGCAAACCTTCTTCAGATCTTTAATGAACCGGCCCTAGGCGGGATTGGCTTTGGAATGGGTGATGTCACTCTTAAAGACTTTTTAATAAGTCACAACTTAATGCCAAAGCTAGATACTGCACAAAATGACGTATTTCTAACCTATATGGATGAGCAAGGAGAGAACCTTGCCATGACCACGGCACATAATCTTAGAAAGGCCGGACTAAAGGTTGAAACAAACCTTGGGGTGATGAAGTTTAAAAAGCTTTTCAAGACAGCGGAAAGCAAGGGACATACAAATGTCGCCATTATCGGAGAGGACGAAATCAAAAACTCCTCTGTAACACTTAAAAATCTACAAGAGAGAAAACAAGAAACCTTCTCTGTAGATGACATCGAATCAATTACAAATTTTTTGAAGCAAGGATAAAAAATGCAAGAAAGTGAACTGGCCAAGCAATTTGACCCAAGTGGTATAGAAGACAAGTGGTACGAAAAATGGATGGAAGACAAATGCTTTAAGCCTGTCCCAGGCAACAAAGGTACTTTCACTACCCTTATGCCACCTCCCAACGTTACCGGGAAACTACATATGGGCCACGCGCTGAACCATACGATCCAAGACGTTCTTGTTCGTTTCAAAAGAATGCAGGGATATGAAACTCTTTGGGTTCCAGGACAAGACCACGCAGGAATTGCAACTCAAGCAAAAGTAGAACAAAAACTATACAAAGAAGAAGGCCTGACTAAGCACGACCTTGGAAGAGATAAGTTTCTAGAGAAAGTCTGGGAATGGAAAAATGAATATGGTGATCACATTATTAATCAAGTTAAAAAACTTGGTGATAGCTGTGACTGGGACTATTTCACATTTACAATGGATGAAGTTCCAAGCCAGTCTGTAAGGAAGTTCTTCGTAGACTTGTATAACGAAGGACTGATCTATCAAGCGGATTACATCATTAACTGGGACCCTGTTCTTCAATCTGCAATCAGTGACGCAGAAGTTGAGCATAAAGAAGTGCAAGGCAACTTCTATCATATCCACTACAAAGTTAAAGACTCCAATGAAGTATTAGAAATTGCCACTACCCGCCCAGAGACTCTCTACGGTGATAGCGCAGTAGCTGTTAATCCAAATGATGATCGCTACGAGCATTTGATTGGAAAGAAGGCCATCATACCTATTTGTGAGAGAGAAGTTACGATTATTGCAGACAAGCATGTTGATATGGAGACAGGAACAGGTTGTTTAAAAGTAACTCCAGGCCATGACTTTAATGACTTTGAAATCGGAAAAAGAAACGATCTTGAAATCATTAGTATCCTAAATGACGATGGCACAATGAACGCCAAGGCCAAAGCAGTTGAAGGTCTAACGACTAAAGAAGCTAGAAAAAAGACTGTGGCACTTCTTAAGGAGCAGGAACTTCTTATCAAGGTAGAACCACACAAACACCAAGTTGGACACGGCCAACGCTCTGATGAGGTTGTTGAGCCACGTGTATCCAAGCAGTGGTTTTTAAACACTGAAGAGATGGCAAAAAGAAGTGTAGCTGCCGTTGAAAATGATGAAACAAAATTCTACCCAAAAGGATGGGAGAATACCTACTTTGCTTATCAGAAAAATCCAAGACCTTGGTGTCTATCTCGTCAATTGTGGTGGGGACATCAAATTCCAGTTTATTACTGTAACTCTGAAAGCTGTTCAAATGTTTGGGCAAGTGAGACGACTCCAGAAAATTGTCCAAAGTGTAGTTCAAATGAGTTTAAACAAGATCCGGATGTATTGGATACATGGTTCTCTTCTGGACTGTACCCACTAAACACCCTGGGGTGGCCAAACGAAGAAGCAATGAAAGAGAAAGGCTTCGACAAGTTCTACCCTACTTCAACGCTTACAACTGGCTTTGACATCATCTTCTTCTGGGTAGCTAGAATGATGATGATGTGTGACAAAGCAACTGGTAAGAACCCATTCCAAGATGTCTACATTCATGCAATTGTTCGTGATATCGACGGCAAAAAAATGAGTAAATCTCTAGGAAACGTAATAGATCCTCTTGAGATGATTGATCAGTACGGATGTGACGCTCTTAGATTCACTCTGGCCGTGAGTTCTGGATACAATAGAAATATAAACTTAGATCCTCAAAAGATTGAAGGTTATAGAAACTTTGTTAATAAAGTTTGGAACGCATTCCGCTTTATTCATCCATACCTAGAAAACGCAAGTGACCAAGGCTTCCAAGTAGACGAACTTCACCACCATGAGAAGTGGATTCTATCTGAGCTAAACGATGTAATTAAAAGCGTTACTGCAAGCTTTGACGAATACCGCTTTGATGAGGCATGTTCTGCGATTTATCAATTTGTGTATGACAAGTTCTGTTCATGGTTCATTGAACTATCAAAAGGGATTTTAAACTCCCAGAACGATGGACTTAAGACTCAAAGAGCAAATGTCTTAAAATACTGTTTTAGAGAAATTACAAGGCTTCTACACCCTGTTACTCCATTCATCACAGAAGAATTGTGGCAACATCTTAAGAATGAAGATGAGAGTCTTCTTATTCTTCAAACATGGCCAGAGTACAAGACTGAGCATTCTTTTGATAAAGATGTTCATGACATGAACCTGTTCATGGAAATCGTATCTTCTATTAGAAATTTGAGAAACAGCGTAAATGTTAAGCCTAAAGAGGAAGTAGAAATTAGACTATTCACAGACGAGGTAGAAACGGCAAAGTACTTCTACAAGTCTCGTGGATATTTTAAAGAGCTTGCCAGAGTAAAGGCCGGAAGAATCAAGGACAAATCAGCTGAGCGTCCTACAAGATGTGTTATGAAGGCAACAACTCACACAGAGATCTTTATGCCACTAGAGGGTGTTATTGATATTGAAGAGTACAAAGCTAAGCTTCACAGAGACCTTGTAAAAGTACAGAAAGAACATGAGAAAGTTGAAAAGAAACTGAACAACCCTAAATTTGCTGAAAATGCTCCTGACGAAGTCGTTGCAGAAGTGAAAGAGAAAGCAGCTGGGTTTAAAGAACAGATCAACTCAATCGAAGAATCTTTGAAATCACTAGATTAATATTTTAAAGGCCTGCCGGCTACCTGCCGGCAAAGCCTTTATAGTCTTCTTTAACTAAATTACCTAAATTTCTATACTCTCGTGCAAGATCGAGAAGTTTTTCAGAGTCTAAACTAGGCAGGAGCCCTGTGCTATCCTTAACTTCCTTTACTTGGTCCAAAAATTCTTGAGTCTTACGAATCGTAAGCTCACTCTCCGAACTTAGAACACTAGATACTTTTTGAAGCTTGGCGTTTTTATGTCTCATTTTATTTATGATATGAATAAACTCATTTTTAGATAGTTCGTTTTCTTTTTTAACTTGTAACTCGTGAAGCTGTTGTTCCGAGACGTCAGGGCTTTTAATCTCTGCGTATTCTACTTCAACCCTCTTTCTATTCTCTAGTATGTTGGCCACTTGTTTTTTATACTCAGGCCCTATGAACTCTCTAACATGAATCTTTGATTCAACATCAGGAACCATAAGGTATCTTGCCTCTTCCATGGTTCTGGCCATTTCATTGTCACCATTTAGAAAAATCACTTCAAATGATCCATCTTCAACTTCATCCAGCATATTTTTATAACCACGATCAAGTCTCTTAGTTAGCTTCACCGTTTCTTCTGCCAAGCTCTTGGTCTCTGGAAGGTATTTAATTATTGTCAAAACATCAGTCAAAATATCTTGTGAGTCATGTTGTGACGGCCTGAGCAGCCTCTCCGATCCCCAGAATGAATTGTTCGCCCAATTATAGATTTCCTCTGCAGACATATAGCGATCATATACACTAGAAGACAAAGGCTCAGAACCATATGCAGAAAAGGTAAAATTATAGATTGAGTTATTTTTATCCCCTTTTGCCTTCACACTTCTTCTAGACTCAAAGGCCGCATGATGGAGCTCGTGTTTTGGGATCATTGGGATTCTATTTTCAACCACCAGACTTCTAATGCCATTGACGCCCAACTCGAGTCTTTTTGCCTCACGATAGAAGCCGGCCTTCATCCCCGAGCCAATGTTTTCAACGAGATCAAAGCTAATGATTTCTACGCCAAAGTTCTTTTGATAGCGATTTAAGGCACTGAGTGAGGAACGAGAGGCATTTTCACTAGGAAACAATATGAAGGCGTCATATTCGAGTTCACCAGTTGTACGGGTTACCCTTCTAACAGGGAAAGAGGCACTTTTGAAAATATCTTCAACCGCATCTAGTAACTGATGGGTGTATTTTTTATGGTTAATAAAGAAGTCTGTTCCAAACTTTTGTAGCTGCTTCTCCATTTCATCTTGTGAGATATCCATCTTTTGAATTTGTTCAACTCTGGCCTTCTTCGATGCCTTATAGAAATCATTTAAGATGTCATATTGCTCATTTATAGCATCCATCTTTTGTGCAGGACTTTTATGCTTTATACCTAGCTCATATGCCTTGTTAAGATTTTTA
>JAGSHJ010000034.1 GCA_023954595.1 Bacteriovoracaceae bacterium
AGAAGTTTATAAAGACAATGTGATCAATGCTGAGCTTTTAAGAAAGCGTATCGTTGATTCGGCATACAATAACCCAGGGCCTCGATTTACTTTTAATGGTGAAACTTTCCTTTTCCAAAAAGGTCTCTATGAACTTGCTCACAGAATGGGCGGGGAGCAATCCCAACTTCTAGGTGAAGATAAATTCATCTATGAAGGTGTTAACATCAAAAAGAAAAAGTACAAGGCACTAATCGATATGAACGTGTCTTTGGTGCTTAATAAAAGAAGTGAAGAGCGCGAGAAATTCATCTCGTTTGTAAACTCAACTCCTACTTATGACGGTGGTTTCCATCACGATAGAGTTAAAAGACTTTTCATCAATCACATCAAAGAAAAGCTTGAAAGACAGGCCAAAAAGGAAAAGGTAACACTAGTAGACAATGATGTTCTTGCGGGTGTTGCTTTTGTTATTGGCGTAATTATGCCAAATCCAAGATTTGAGTCTCAGACTAAGAGAAAGCTAGTTCGTGATAAAGACCTTGAAAAAGCATTTGAAGACTTCATGGGCAAACATATGCCTAAATTCATTCGTAAGAATAAAGAATTTTTAGAAGTTATTATCGAGCGCGCCAAAGCTAGACAGCGCTTCAGTGCTTTAAAAGAGGCGAGCAAAAAAGGTAAAAAACAGAAAAAGCAAAGAGTAGAGAAGCTTCTTGATGCCAACGAGAGAAAGCAAAGAGATCGCTGTACGCTATTTATTTGCGAAGGGGACTCAGCTATTGGTGGTCTTCGTTCTGCAAGAAATAAGCTTTATCAAGGTGGTATTGCCCTTAAAGGTAAGCCAATGAATGTTACCCAGGCGACTATTAAAGATGTTCTGAATAACCAAGAATTCTCTGACATTATGTCCAGTGTAGGCCTTGTTATTGGCCAGAGAGCTGATGAGACTCCTTTGAGATACTCTAAGATTGTCTTCCTATCAGATTCTGATGTTGATGGTGGGCATATCAATACTCTTTTAACTAACTTCTTCTTCAGCTACTGGCCGGAGTTATTTGAAATGGGTGCCATCCAGTTCGCTAAAGCACCACTATTTGAAGTCATCACTGACAAAGGCCCTATTTACGCCGAGTCAAATGGTGAGCTTGAAAGTGTTAAAAAGCGCAGCGATGTAAAGATCAGAGAGATTCAAAGAAACAAGGGACTTGGAGAGATGAGTCCTGAGGCATTTAAGTACGTACTTAGCCGTGAAGAGTATACAAAAATCACAACAGACAACATCGATGATGCAAAGGATATGCTTCACACATGTTTTGGTAAAGACACTCAACTTAGAAAAGATCTTCTACTAGATGAAGATGATTTCAAACCAGATCCAGACGCTATTTTAAAAGCGAAAAAGATTCCTTCGACTTCGGTTCAAGATGCCGTAAGAAGCATGGCCGGTAAGAAAGGGTCTAAAAAAGTTGCAAAAAAGGTGGCAAAAAAACCTGCAGCTAAGAGTGCGAAAAAGAAAACAAGTAAAAAGAAATAGGATAAACAATTATGGAAGAACAATACTATCACTCGCTGGATGCTGTTCCTTTGGCAAATATTGTCAAAGACGAGTATAGAACCTATCAGATTTATACGCTTATGGACCGTGCGATTCCTTATCTTCAAGATGGGTTAAAGCCAAGTCAAAGACGTATTCTCTACACTCTTCATAAGAACCAAGGTAAGGGATTGATGAAAGTTTCATCCCTGACTGGGCTTGTTCTGACGCTTCACCCACACGGGCCTGCATCAGTGGAGAGTTCAATCGTTAACCTCGCTCAGGATTATACTTTTTCCAATAACTACCCACTAATCGATAAGAAGGGTTATTTTGGGGAGAGAATGGAGACTCAGGCGGCCGCAGCAAGATACATTGAGTGTAAGCTTGGTGAAGTTGCAAGATTATTGCTTTTTGATGACATGAACCAAGTAGACATGGTTCCTAACTATGACGAAAAAGTAATGGAGCCTGTAGGACTTTTGCCAAAGCTTCCTATTATGCTTCTAAATGGTGCGGAAGGGATCGGTACAGGTTTTTCATCCGTAATTCCAAGTTTTAACCACAAAGACATTGTTAAGAGCATGATTCAGTTTGTTCAAACTGGTAAGGCCCGCAAGGTTAAGCCTTGGGTTAGAAACTATGTTGAGAAAGTTGAAGTTGATAAAAGAGGCAGAGTTCTATTTCCAATGGGCTTTAAAAAGATCGGGGATAAGATTTTTATCACTGAACTTCCACGTGGATATGACGCTCAAAAAATCTATAAGTTTCTAAATAAGCATATTGAAAGTGACTTTATCAAGGATTATATCGACTCCAGTGTTGATAACGAGATCATGATTGAACTTATCTTCAAGCGTGGTCAAAGTGCTACTCTTGATGAAGTTATAAATGAAATGGCAACTACCTCATCTCTAGTTCCAAACTACACTCTTATCTCGGAGAGAGGGGTTAAGGTATTGGATCAAGCTGAAGAGATCATCGAGATCTTTACAGCTCAGAGGCTAGTTGTAGTTAAACGTCGTTATGAGCTATTAATTGCTGATGCAAAAGAGAGACTTAACAAAAATAACGAAATCATTCGATTCATCAAAGAAAGACATTATGCTCAGGCCGAAAAGAAGGCGAACAGAAAAGCATTTGTTGAATATCTTGAGAAAAATAAGTTTCACTACTCTGACTATCTAGCGGACATGGCTATCTATCGTATGACCAAAGAAGAGGTTGAGAAGCGTCAACTTATGATTAAGGATGACAAGGCCCGCATTAAAGAGTGGGAGAAAATCTTTAAGAGTCCGGCTATGATTAAGAAAAAGTTGATCGAAGAGCTCAATGAGACAAGCAAAAAACTTGACGAAATCATGAAGAAAAAAGAAAAAGCGAAGCAGCAAGTTCATAAAAAGCTACAAAAGCCTATGAAGAAGAAAGCTTCTAAAAGAAAATAAAGCTCTATCTTGGCGCCCTTTCAAAAAAGAGGTTAAATAATCTCTAGAAAGGAAGGGCGTCATGCAATTAAGACCTGAATTAAAAAACCTCAAAAGATTAGTTGTAAAAGTTGGAAGTAACGTCGTAACTCGTGAAAATGGCAGTTATGACTCCAGACGTATGCGTATACTCGTAGAAGACATCTGCGAGTTAAGACAAGCAGGAGTGGAAGTGCTACTGGTGAGCTCCGGTGCTGTAAATGCAGGTAAGGCCTTCATTGATGAGAAGACTTTTCAATCAGGTTCTATAGAATCACGTCAGGCGGCAAGCTCCATAGGCCAACCCCGGCTACTTCAAAAGTACTGTGAACTATTCAATGAAAATGAAAAGATTTGCTCCCAAGTACTTTTAACCCATGAAGATTTTAAGTGTTCTAAAAGATATCAAAACGCAAAAAATACAATCGAAGTATTGTTTCAAAATAATGTCACACCCATTTTAAATGAAAATGACACTGTCTCCTTTGTTGAAATTGCCTTTGGTGATAACGACCAATTGGCCGCACAGGCCGCAGTCATGTTGGACGCCGACGCCTTGTTAATTGTGACAAGTACTGATGGTGTCTATGATAAAAATCCTCGCCACTGTGATGCAAAGCTAATCAAAAAAATAGTCCCAGGACAGGACCTGTCACATTTTGACATGTCTGAAGTAAGTAGTGTTGGTACTGGTGGGATGAAGAGTAAAGTACAGGCGATTCAAAAGGCCAATAGTGCTGGGATCATAGGCCTTGTGTCTTCTAAAAGTGAGTCACGAATTGTACTGGATGCTCTTCAATCTGAAGTTGGCACTCTATTTTGTGTTGGGCAAGAAGTGCCTTTTGTAGTTTAAGAAAACTTAAATTTGATTAAGTTCAAGGCCTAAGTAAAATTAGATTGTTTTTACTTTTCAAGGATCAAAGAATGAGAAACCTTTGTTTGTGTGTGGCCGTATTTTTACTCTACTCTTGTCATGAGGATAGATCACAAATGGTGGTGGATGGTTCAAAAGAGCCGGCCTATGTCTGTGATGCTAAACACCAAAAGTCCCTAGGGGGAATTGATAGTAATCAAGATGGTGTTCGAGACGACATTGAGAGATTAATCAATCGTGAGTATCAGGGAGATTCGAAATTTAAGTTTCGAAGTGCATGGAAAGCATATGCGCGCGCAATTAGAAAGTTGATTTTATCCCACTCAAGTAACGACCTGGCCGATATCCTAATAGAGCAAAAGCGCTCAGAAAAATGTCTTCAAATGATCTATAGAGAGGGCAAGAATGAAGAGCTCGCATCCTTTGATACAACAATTAAAAAACTTAGTGTTAATAGTCGCGATAGATTAGCGGCCTACATAGAGGTTGATAGAAAGTTAGCTTCTATAGAAGTTGATATTGGTAAGACTGTCTGTGATCTTGGTGAATAAAAAAAGGGCCGTGAAGGCCCTTTAAGATAGGATAGTGTTTTGAACTAATCCTCTTCTTTGTCTACTTTTACTTCAATTTCTGGATTTTTCATCTCTTCTTTTACCTCTTCAGGCTCTGCCTGGTTCGGCTCTCTTTGTTGCTCATAAGCGTCTAGAGCTCTGTGAAAATCGACAACATTTTCACCTGCTACTACGACATGAGCACCAATTAAGACTAAAAGCATAGCTGTGTAAATTTTAAATCCTTTAGGCATAAGTTACTCCAATACTTTGATAAAATGTTCTTCACTACCATCGGCCATAATCTCGAACTGAATGACCACTTTTTCTTCATGTACTTTATCGGAATCGTCATCAATTACTTGAGAAGTCTCGAAATTTCCAGCTAAGTATCTAGAATTATGAGCACTTCTATCAATTGAATATTTCTCCTCGATTTTCTTGATATCTGCTTCTCTTGGAGCTCTGTTATCAGAGTAACGGCTAATTGTTGGGTACATGACTGATTCACTTATTGAAGAATTATCATGATAAAGCCCAAGTAGGTGACCCATTTCATGAAGTATAATTGTTTGAAGGTCATAGCCCCAAGTGTTGTCAGTAGTGAAAGAGTAGTTTTGATAGTTAACCAAAATATCTGCATGAGTGATTTCGATATATCCACTCTTTCTGATACCTATAATCTGTGTAACAGCTAGAGCTGTTGCCGGTAGAGTCGATGGCCACTGTTCAAGCTTATAAACACCTATTAGAGAGTCTTCATAACCAGATAGGGAACTGTTCTTTTCTTGAGTGTAGTAGTTTGCATCCATGAATTGGACATTATTATCAATAGAGTCACTCCAAGCATTTGCCATGTCACGTATGGCCTGATCTTCACTATTATTGAATGAGTCTGAGATATTGATCTTCAATGGAAATACTGATGGATTCCAACTTGATGGTATGTCTGTGCCAGTGCTTGCATTCTCACGTGAGCTAAAAGCTGACTCTTGTGGTTTTTCACAACTAGCAAGTACAAGTAATGTCGCAAATAATAAAGTTTTCAATTCTAAGCCTTTTCAAATGATAACTGTAATCACTTGTCAGACTTATCGGGTCGGGTAATTAAAACTTGAGTAAATTGGCAGGGTTTTTAAGGAAAGGGGAGATGCTTGAGCACCCCCCTATAAATAATTACTTTTTAGCGTTCTGGTGATCGGCCATAAACTTATCTAGACCAATCTTAGTCAGTGGGTGGTGAAATAGCTGCTCTAGAACCTTAAATGGTACAGTGGCAACATCAGACGCCATTAAAGCACTAGCTTTAACATGGTCACAATGACGGATTGAGGCAGCAAGAATCTTTGTTGCATATCCATAGTTGTCAAAAATGTCTCTGATTTCAGCAATTAGTGCCATTCCTGTTTGACCGATATCATCTAGACGGCCTACGAATGGAGATACATAAGTTGCACCATTTTTAGCTGCAAGCAATGCTTGGTTAGCACTGAATACCAATGTTACGTTTGTCTTGATATCGTCTTTAGAAAGCTGTTTGCAAGCAATCATGCCGTCTTTTGTCATTGGCAGTTTAATTACAACGTTCTCGTGAATCTTAGCAAGCTCATAGGCCTCCTCTAACATTCCCTTAGCGTCGCTTGAGATAACTTCTGCACTGATTGGGCCATCTACGATCTCAGAGATACTTGTAATAAGTGTCTTCTGGTCAATTCCTGCCTTAGCAACAAGAGAAGGGTTGGTTGTTACACCATCGATGATGCCCCACTCGTATGCTGTTTTAATTTCTTCTAGGTCTCCAGTATCGATAAAAAATTCCATTATTGCTCCTTGTAAAACTTGTTTGGAAAAAGCTGACTTTTGCCCCATAATAGAAGTAATGAACCACCTTTGCCACATTTTTTTCTTCTTTATGGTTGCAAGCACCGGGCTTTGGGCAAATCCAAACTTTCCGGATTTACCTGATAAAGGTTTGACTGCTCCAGAGAACAATAAGTTTATTGACCCTAGAGTCTCTTATGATCAATTCATGGGCAGGGTTACGGATAAAGATAAGACAGGGAGAGTTCTAAAAATCCACGTAGAGAACAACAACACAAAATTCTTTAAAGCAGGTGATGTTGTTTATTTTAGGGTTAATCGCCATAAAAGTGATCTTCCGTGTAGAGGAAGTGTCAAAGGTGTCGAAGGCGACTACTTTGTAATCTATGTAACAGACCTCAATCCATGCTGGGATAAAGATAGATACTTTCCTCGTGGACTCCAATTAAACTTTGAATCTGAAAAACTCGCTCACCGCGTATTCGAAGCGAGTAAGTATCGTGAGAACCTTCTCTTGAGAAAAGAAGGGTTTTTAAAACAACTCTCAAACATCAATCACTTCTTGTGGACCTATGACCAACAGAAGATGAAAACGGCCGCTGAATATGACGAGAGAATAAATCAACTGCAAAAAGAAAAGCAGATGGCCGTAGACAACCTTCTTCAAAAGAAGCAAGAAAGTGCCATGCTTCAAGTTGAGCTTATGAAAAAGCTTGATCAACTTGATGAGTCGCTTAAACACTACAAGGTTGAACGTGGTGAGTACTTAGTTGATAGATGGAATATGGATCACGATCTTGGGATTGTATTTCCTCAGCGTCCCCCTGAAGTAAAAAAACCATAGTTGTCGAACTTCATAAATTCCAGACAATGTTCGCTATGATGCGCCTACCAACGGCGTTTGCCTCTTAAAAATCCTTACATTAGTATTATCTAGGTGGTTAATGGTGATCAATCATCTACCATAATGGGTAATTATATACTCATGGAAATTGGAGGTCATTATGACAAGGACATGGACTGTTCTAGCCGTTATGCTCTTTTCACTAGCGTCGTTTGCTAATGAAAGTGCTTTGGAAGGACTAAATAAGAGATTTGTTTTCAAGCGTGCCGCGGACGGTAGACTTGAAAGCGTAAAAATGAAGTTCGTTAACAAGAACTTCTCAATTGCTCCTTATATCGCTCAGGTAAAAGAGGACATTAAAACTGAAATTCTAAGAATGAGTAACAAGTCATTCTATCAGTATGAACTGGACGAATTTGTTGAAGAACTTGAAAGTGATCAAGTTTATGACAAAGAAATCTCTCGCAACATTGGTGTTGTAAGAGCTGCCATTGAAAACCTTCCAAACATTAAAGTGGATGAGTCATTTTCCCAAGTGGCATCTGAAGGTGTTCTGCAGAAATTTGAATTAGATCTAAAGAACGCTTTTGCTATGCTTGATCTATCTATCATTGCTTATCCAAATGACTCTCGTTTCTTCTACAGAAAAAACGTTACATACCAAGTTGTTAAGCAGGCCTTGGACTTCGCAAGAAGAAGACTTGATAGCGTGCCTCTAATTAACCTTGCATCATTTATCATTGTTCAAGTTCACGACATGGTTCTAGAGCAGAGAACGTTTCACCAAAACATGCTTCTTCATTACCTTCAAAACTTTAAGGCGCAGGAGCTTGGACTTAAAAAGGAAGAGGTTGACCTAGTTCTTTCTTCAATTTATGAGTCAAGAATCAGTGCCCTTAGCTTGGGAGAGTCCAATAAGGCCGCTAATAATTGGGATCGTTATGGAGTTAACAACTTCTTCACATTAGTGAGAAGCTGTAACACTAAGATCAGAAGAACAACTCAAGCATATGACTCTGTAAATGAGCGCTACAACTTTGCGTTTGTTGAAGTTGTTGAAAATGGCGAAAGAGTTGTTAAAAACCTGATTGATGGCAAGCACATGTTCTCTGGGAGAGCAGCTACAGCATATAACTACTCAAGACCTAACAAGGTTAAGCGCTTTAGAGCTCTTTTAAATCTTGGTGAGCTTGGTCTTGGATTCTTGCCAATCCCAGGTTGGATCAAAGGCAATGTTGAGAACTTCTTAGAGTCTTTCTACGTTAGACAGCGTCTAAGCGAAGGCTCTCTTGTAGGCTACTTTGAGTCTACTGGTAAGGATGAAATGGCAAAAGCAATTGCTTCTCAGATGAGTAATCCATATCTAATCTTTAACTAATTAAAGTATAAAAGGGCGGGGCGTTGTACCCCGCCTTTGTCCTTTACTATCCCGGTGTAGGCCTTCAAAATTGTCCTTGGAAATTCTTTTCAAGGAGATGTTTCATGAAATTATTTAGCGCAATTATCGGCCTTTTCTTTGCCGTGTCGCTTTTTGCTCAAACTAGAAAAGATATTCAAAATTTCTATCTCGCAGCTGACCAGCAGTGGTCCATAGAAGGTAGATACTCTTCGGCCAATGGCAAGGAGGAGTTCACCAACGGAACTGAAATTGATGTGGATACCACAACTTTGACAGGTAAGGTTTTGCACGGGACCTGGGGGAAGGTTTTAAATCTTGGCGGTGAAATAAACTACCTAAACCAAGATGGTGAAGCTGATGGCCTTGGAGATTGGGAGCTTTACGCTCGTGGGCGACTAGAGACTTACTTGTATGAGTTTCGCTACTTCTTCTCACCTGATGATCAAGAAAATGACAATGCTGTCTCTGGCGGAAGCCATTTCTGGCTTAAGGCCGGTCTATTTAAAAATGGATGGGGCTTTCTGGGCACATTTCAGCCTGAATACGAGGCGGATCAATTAGGTAATGATGATGTTGAGGTTGGACAAGAAACGATTTTAGAGGCCTTTTATGAGCATCTGACACCGGATAATAACACTCTTGCCGCATCTATAGGCAGTCATCACTTTAATAGGGGTGATTTAGACGATGAGGACATTACTGAGATGTTTTATCGCTTGTACGCAACCTTTCCTTTTGGCGGTTACGACTGGATGCCTGAATTTAAGCACTCATCACTATTTAATGACTCAGATGACGTAGATGAGAAGAAAGTGACAACGATTAGCTTTGGTGTGAGAACGGACTTTTAGTTGCTGATTGCGTTTTGCTCTAGGATGAAACGAATCTCTTCTTGGTGTTCTTTAGCTAGATCCCTGCATGTTTCAAACGAGCTTTTCTTAATTAAGGGTGCGAAGTGGTTCTTTGAATCTACACACCCTTTTAGGTAGCTATTGCGGGCCAGATCCAAAACACTTTGAATCTGGATATTTCCCTCGTTGACCTCATCCACAACGGATCTCGTTGTGGAGCAAGAGACGGCCATTGCGGCACAAATACTAATTATTAGTTTTTGCACTTTTAAAGCTCTTCAAAGATACACCACAGACAATAATCAATAGTGTCTGAACAAGAAAGAATACTCCCAGGAAGATTGCTCCACCTTCGCTGAAGCCATAAGAGTGAAGACCTGTGGCAAGGATGTAGTTAACTCCAAACCATGCCATCATTACCGTCATAAACCCAGCTGCACTTAAGATTACAAAGCGGTGAGTATCAACCCAGTTAGTATACTTTCCATGAAGCATTGCCATGTAGAATAGAAGAACAATTAGTGACCAGGTCTCTTTTGGATCCCAGCCCCAAAATCTACCCCATGAGTAGTCGGCCCAAACACCACCTAGGATGATACCGGCTGCAAGTAGGACTACACCAACTTTTACACTGGTAGCAATTAACTGCTCGTAATAGCGGTAGTCTGCTTTGGAGAGTTTTCCAAACTTATTTCTAACAAGAATGATATTTGCAAGAATCCAGCTCAATGCCAGTGCGGCATAGCTTAGGATGATAGTTGTTACGTGGGTACTAAGCCAGAAATTGTCCCTTAGAACTGGAACAAGAGGCGAAATACTAGGATCAAGCATGTTGTTGGCAAACTTCATCATAAATAGACATAAGACGTTATAGCCAAGACCTGCTAGTAAGAAGATCTTGTCACGCTTGAAGATCATGACGATTAAAGCAATAACAAGTGCCCCAAAGCCTGAAAACATTACAGTCTCATACATGTTTGTGATAGGAGCTCTGCCTGATACAAGCACTCTCATCGTCATGCCTGCGATCTCCACCAGAATTATCGAAATACCAAAGAATAGGCCTACAGAGGCCTTTTTCATAAGTACTGTGGCAAAGATGCCCAATAGGGCCAAAAGCATCGCAATATCAAAGATATGACTTTTTACGTAGGTAAGTTCCATTAAGAATGAATCATTTTCAACTTCTATGTACTTGGCCTTCTGCTGTTCAAGCCATGACTTCAATTCAGGTTTGTCTTTAGCAACATCAGAGATTCCATGCCAAAGAACCTTGTCTTGAGCAAATAGCGGTACAGTCCAAGACTGACCATTCTTAATAAGCTCATAATTGTTGATTCTGGCCCAAACCTTATTTAACTCCTTTTTTAATGGAGTAGTTTGCTTCATCTTCATCAATGTCGCACGGATCTTCTCTTTATAGTTGATCGCTGAAGATGCTAAAAGGAAGTTTGAGTCTTCAGGCATATCCATTAATGCCTTTGCATCAATGTGCTCGACCTTAATAGGCAAGTCTAGTGCTTCACCCTTGCCAAGTGAGCTAAGAGAGAGTGTGCAAAATACTTCCAAGGCCTGTTTATTTTCAAACTTGGACTTTCCAGTGATGAACTTTATTGTCTCGTTAGCGTGAACTAGAAGCGGCTTTACACGGCCACCAGCTTGAACAGGCATAGACTCCAAAGATTTATCACAAACCTGAGCGGCCAATGCCGTGCTGAACATTGCGATTAGCAAAAACCTAAACATTAACTTCTCCTGAGTCTGATTCTATAGTTGTCTCTTTTTCAAAGAAACGACGCTTTTTTCTTCTTCTTAATAGAAAGTGCCAAGAACTACCTAGGACAAGCAGCAAAGATCCAGCATACTTAATAGGACGTCCTGGATCGTAATTAACACTAAATGCACTACCATACTCATCAGGACCTACTTGGAAGTAAGATGACTGGTAGAAGGTGAATTCGTCGTATTTTAACGGATTATTCATGAATACATGATGTTGTTCAGATGCTGTGGCCGTTCTTCCGTCAAGAAGAGACACAAAAGACTCAAAACTTGCAGGATCGTTAGTTCCTGGGTTTTTATCCATTTTAAAACGATCCAAAGTTATCTGGTATGGAAGTCTCACTTCGCGGCTTCTAATTTGAAAACGAACCTGCTTGTCACCATCTGAAAGAGCTAGAGGCTGATCACTTCTAACCCAATAGTCCTTACCGTAAAACTCTATCAATACGGCCTTTATATCTCCCTCAATAATTTCACCCTGATCCTGGATAGGACGCATATAGGTTGGGATTTGTGCAGGGAAATGATCTGGTCTATACGAATCAAGGGTAAGCTTGAAATTCATCCAAGGCAGCTTAACTGGCTTGTTCTTCTCAAACTCTCTACCAGTCCAGCCTTTTCTCTTGTGAAAGAATACCGTTTTATCCCCAAATAAGAATAGATTTGGCTTCTTCTCAAAGAGCTTCTTACTGAACACTCTATAAGGAGTGTCCTGTCTTTTATCTAGATTATCCGTTAGAGCAAGTGGGGAGAAGTCCGGGAAGAACTTTAGATACTCACCTTTGTAAGGGATGATCATAAAGCGGTTATTAGTTGGTGTGGACTTAATCTCGTAGTTCATTGCCTCTGCTGTATGGCATGTATCCTTTTCAGTATCCCATACCAGAAAGCCAGACTTAGTCTCAGATATAAAGCATTTATAGAGAGTCTGAGGCATATAGTGAGTGCTCAATGGACCAAGCTTTTGCATTGATTGAAAGTCACTCTCAGGGTGAAGACTCATAATGAGCTCTTCAGAGACGTTTTCATTGTAGATCGTATAAACTGCGGAATCAGCTTCTTTTTGATCTTCTTCCATCCATACAGTCTCAAGTTTTGAGAAAGGTAAGTATTTTTTAATCTTTAGACCTGGCTCCTCAAAATACATCTTAGAACCAAAGGCACTTGTAGGAAGGGTGAATATCTTAACTTGTCCGTCTGGATAACCTACGACAAATTGATCTTCTTCAATTCTGACGTTATTGGCCGGCTCATTTGGCATAAGCTCCAACATTCCGTCAATTCCCGCAGTATAAGTCAGGAAAGAGCCTATAAATAGAATCAAAAGACCGGCATGGAGAGTGTAGAAGCCATAGAGGACTTTCTTCACAGGTAGGCGATTTAGAGTAGCAACCAATATGCTTAGGAACATACATAGCTGTAGACCCATAAACCACCATGACTTATATACCAATTTATTGGCAAAATCACGGCCGTGATAGCTCTCCATGAATGTTCCGTACACTAGTGCTAGTGCAAAGACCATTATGATCACTACGGCAAATTTCATGCTGCCTAGGGTGGATTCAATCTTTTTGTAGCCTTTGGTTAAGCAAAGACCTGTTTTATTTAGGAAATTTAAGTTTTTCATGTGGGGTAAAATTCCCACATGAAATTCTCTTTTGCAATGATTTGGCTCACTTTTGGATATAAAAAAGACAGCTTGATCGTTGGGTTTCAACAGTAAATTCAGAGTATGAAATATTACTTAGCCCCTGTGTGCTTAATACTGGTAGATGTTGCGGATATTCCTTGGATTCGGGATACTTGCAATCACCCTTATATGAGACTAGTTGCTCATAAATTGAGAACAGTGAAAACTCACCAACATGGGCAAAAGTCCAACTTCCGGAAGGGAAGATTTCCATTCTAAGTGTTTCTTGTTCATAGATTTTAAAGTGTGTTTCTTCTTCTTGCGAATCTCTCAAGAGGTCACCTAGAAGGAGCATTTGATGATCAAGTCGACCACCAACGAAGCCGTGAAGTTCTGCTTTTTTATAGTTTCTGGCCTTCATCATTTTAAGTGCGAAGTATAGATCACCGCGGTCTTTGTCAGGGGAGAGTGGTATGTCCAAATCTGCACTTCCTGAATCGTTGTCACCAATTGAAATCGAGTCTGGAAACTCACAAACTTTATGTCTTAATCCTCCGTCGACAAAGATGGTGAATCGATTTGGATTGACACTTTTTATGCAAACTTGAAGGGGGCCAATTATGTTAATAGAATTCATGTTGTTTGTTATCCGGTAAATAATATTTGATTTCACTACCCGATAACATTACAATGGTAAATAACAAAGGATGTCAATGACCCCAGCTCAATATTTAGAATTCAAAAAAAGCGAAAGCGATCAAGAGATTAAAGACATATTCAACTTCAATGCGAAAGCATTTGCAGAGTCTCAAGATTTTACCTGGTCTGAAGATAATATCAAAAAAGAAATTAAAGAAGGTTGGAAGCTATACTCTGTTAGCTATGACGATGATATCGTTGCTGCTCTATTTCTTAAAAAAGATGATGGTACGCTTTTAACCAAAAACACTCCCATTAAATTAATCTATCAAGGCAACGGTTTTTCTCATAAAATTAAAGATTTTTACGAAAAAGTCGCTAAAGAAAATAGCATGAAAAGAATCGTGAATTATTGTCCATCGGACAACTTTAGAATGATCTCTTTAAATGAAGGCCATGACTACACCAAAACGGGTAAAACCTTTGGTCCTCATGACGAGATACTTGAATGGGAAAAGCATCTAAAAAATTGATAAAGCCGTATTTATCTACTGGGAGGAAAAAATGGCAAAGAAAAAAGCAACAAAAAAGGTAGCCAAAAAAGCGACGAAGAAGGTCGCAAAGAAGGCTGCTAAGAAAGCAACAAAGAAGAAAGTAGCTAAAAAAGCTACTAAGAAGAAAGCAGCAAAGAAGGTAGCGAAAAAGGCTACAAAGAAAAAAGTCGCTAAAAAAGCAACTAAGAAGGTAGCGAAGAAAGCTACAAAGAAAAAAGCAGCTAAGAAAGTAGCAAAGAAAGCAACTAAGAAGAAAGTTGCCAAGAAAGCTACTAAGAAGAAAGCAGCTAAAAAAGTAGCAAAGAAAGCAACAAAGAAAAAAGTAGCTAAAAAAGCCACTAAGAAGAAAGTTGCAAAGAAAGCTACTAAGAAAAAAGCAGCTAAAAAAGTAGCAAAGAA
>JAGSHJ010000353.1 GCA_023954595.1 Bacteriovoracaceae bacterium
GGACATCGTTTTCTAAAGCTTAAAGAGCTCGAGAAGGCCTCTTCTAGTGAAACGGTGGTTAAGTCAAAAAGTGAGCCACAGAAGTTTGTTCCAAGACCTAATAATAATGGCGATATCCTAAAGGCCATTAAGACCCAACTCAACCCAAGTCTTTACTGTGTGGATCATGAGGATATGATCGCCTCGGGGCAGTGTGCTATCTCTGGAGAGTCGTATTGTGAGCATTGTCTAACGAAACAAAAAGACATCAAGGTTGCTAAAAAGTATTTAGATTTGTACCTGGATAGTGATTGGACTGAAGTTGCCATGATTGCAAATGTCGAAGTGTCCCAGGATGCGGTTGATAGGATTGTTAAAGTAAAGCGCTCACTATGGCAGGAGCGCTCCATGCCAATGATCGTGCAAGGTCATTATAAAATTAATGTTCAAACAGATGCCATTGAGGCATTTACAGTTATAATCGTCCGAAAGGATGATAGCGATTACATACAAAAAGAAATTTCATTTATTGCTTAAGAAGGAGCGGTCATGTCGTTAGCGGTTTATAATACGATGAGCGGGAAAAAAGAGAAGTTTGTTCCCTTGGAAGAGGGCAAGGTAAAGTTATACCTTTGTGGCCCTACCGTTTATGACTATCTACATATTGGTAACTTTAGAGGGCCGATCACTTTTAATCTTATGAGAAACTGGATGGAGTTCACAGGCTATAAAGTCGAGATGGCCTACAACTATACAGATGTTGATGATAAAATTTTAAAGAGAGCTAATGACGAAGGGGTCGCTCCTGGTGTTATTAGTGAGAAGTATATTGCAGAGTTTGAAAAAGACTTTGCGGCCCTTAAACTGCGTCCGCACGATCATAACCCAAAGGTTACTGAGCACATTCCAGAAATAATTGAGAGTGTTCAAAAGCTAATTGAAAATGGAAAAGCTTATGAAGTAGATGGAGAAGTCTTTTTCTCAGTAAAAAGCTATGAGAACTACGGCCAGCTTTCTAAGAAAAAATTAGACGAGTTGGACGAAGGACATAGAGTAGAAGTTGATCAAAGAAAACGTGATGCTCATGACTTTGTCCTTTGGAAGCCGGCAAAAGAAGGGGAAGGTCTATCTTGGGAATCTCCTTGGGGTAGAGGACGTCCGGGTTGGCATATTGAATGTAGTGCGATGATCCAAGCAATCTTTAAAGGCACGATTGATATTCACGGTGGCGGAATTGATTTAATTTTTCCACACCATGAAAATGAAATAGCACAAGGAGAAGGTTGCACTGGTTGTAAGTATTGTAACTACTGGATTCATAATAACTTCATCAATATGAATGATGAAAAAATGAGTAAGTCTCTTGGCAACATCATGACGGCACGTTCATTCATTGAAAATTATGACGGTGAAATACTTAAATACATGTTTCTATCCGCTCACTATAGAACAGTGTTCTCTGTTAGTGATGACAGAGTTCTTCAGGTCATAGCCGCACTTAATCGAATCTACAACGCACTAGAGCTTGCTCAGGAAACAGTGAAGATGGTCGATGGCGATGGACAAGTTGATAGCGGCTTTAAAAAGAAGCTTGAAGGTTTTGATTCGAAGATAAAAAAAGCACTTAATGATGATTTCAACACCGCTGAATTTATCTCTTTGATATTCGAGGCAGTTAGAAGCTTTAACGCTCTAGGTTTTGGAAATAAGAAGAAAAGAAATGCAGTTCATAAAGGCTGCTCTGAAATGTTCATCGAGTGGATGAACAAATATGGTGAAATGAGCGCTCTATTTAATGAAGCACCTTCTCAAATGTTGAATAAACTTGATGAAGTTTCAATCAAGCTCAAAGGCATCGATAAAGAGAAAGTTGAAGAGCTTGTTCAGAAAAGAGGCGAAGCAAGAGACAATAAAGATTGGGAAGCGGCAGATAAAATCCGTGATGAACTGGCGGCACTTGGGGTGGAACTAAGTGATGGTTCTTCTAGGGGCTGGAGAGTCGTTCTGAATGACTAAGATCCTTTTTGTATGTCTTGGTAACATCTGTAGATCTCCCGCGGCAGAGGGCGTATTTCTGGCCCTATTAGAGCGGGAGAATATTAAATACAAATTTGAAATTGATAGTGCCGGCACTAGTGGCTATCACGCTGGTGAAGCTGCGGATGAGCGAATGATAGAAAGTGCCAAGAGGCGAGGGATCCATCTGCCAAGTAGGTCGAGGCAGCTGATAAAAGAAGACTTTGATCACTTTGATTATGTTGTCGTTATGGATGATTCAAATCTTAAAAACAGTGAGAAGTTAGCTCCACAAGAACATCATCATAAAATTATAAAGATCACTGATTATAGTAGTGACAAGTTTGGGCCAGATCATGTGCCAGATCCATATTATGGAGGGACACAAGGCTTTGAGCTCGTTCTAGACCTTCTAGAAGACTGTTGTCATAACCTTTTAAACTCTATTAAAACCAAAATATAAGGCAAAAAAAAGCCCCTCATAGAGGGGCAATATAATTAAGCTCTTGCTGATAGATTAATTTGTTGGCCAAGAGATTTGGATTTTCTGCCGTGAAAGCTTTGCAATTCATCTCTCTCAGACTCTTCCTTACAGCCTATGCACATTGTGCTTGTAGGTCTTGCAATAAGCCTTTGAAAAGTGATCTCAGATCCACAGTCTTCACAGATTCCGTACTCATCTCCATCAAACATTGGTCTGGTTTTTTTAAGCTTCTTCAAATAGAGGGTCTCTCTAGTTGTGAATCTTAATTCAGAGTGTTTGATGATGTCGTCATTGGCCGAGTCGACTTCGTCGCGGCCAGAGTTTGCAATGTTTAAGTGCATGTTCTCGGCTGCAAGCTTAGTCTCGATTCTTTCGATTTCCGCCAACACTTTGTCTCTCAAGGTTTCTAACTGATCTTCCGTGAGATGATCATTAAGTCTACTGCTCATTAAAGCTCTCCTTGTCTAATAAACCTTACTCGTATGTGTGTACTTGATTAAACCAGTACCGGTTTCGTTTGCCAATTGCATGTAAGTTTTTATTAGACCTTACACACTAAAATTAATGTTTTCTTCACCTCACCTTCACAATTGTTAACGATGCGCTAGATGTCACAACAAAAAATGTTCGTTCTAAATGCCCACTATTACTGGAGAAAACGTGTTGCGCAGCGAGAATATAACAAGGTTTCAAAACTTGACAAAACATAATAGAGCAATAGTTTTGCTCCATTCTTACGGCCATTTTTTTGGTGTTAGAAATTTTCTTGGGAAGAAGATTTCTTCTGCAAAAAATCCTTTTTTGCAAAAGAAACAAGTGTGTGTTTAATCAGATAAATGAGTAGCTTAAGTTTATTTCATGATTTCAAAAATGAAAGAGAAAGTTTTTTGAAACTTTGAAAAAACTTTAATTACTTACGCTTAAGTGCCTTAAGAGATTAAAGCACTCAGGTTATGACTCTTTTTGAATAGTTTTTGTTTGTTTGCTCTGATCGTTGATCCACTCGAGCTCTTCAATCAATTTGAGTGTTCTTTTAATTATTTCTTCTTTCATAAAAATAAATATATCGGATTAAGTTTGTTGTTGCAAATAATTGTTTGGTATGGCAAACTTTGTTCACACATTCCCA
>JAGSHJ010000064.1 GCA_023954595.1 Bacteriovoracaceae bacterium
TTCACTTCAAAGACTTGACGACGCTTTGGTTCAAGTCAACGGATTTCGAGCAGAGCTCGGTGCTCTTCAGAACAGACTTACATCGGTTACAAATAACCTTGGAGTCACTGAAGAAAACTTTTCTCAAGCGAATTCGAGAATTAGAGATGTAGATGTGGCAGCCGAAACTGCTAAGCTGACTAAGAACCAAATTCTTAATCAAGCTGGTGTTTCAGTACTGTCTCAGGCGAATCAAGCGCCAAACTTTGCACTAAAACTACTAGGTTAATCACACAAATTACACGAAACCTTGCCGCGAATGCGGCAAGGTTTTTTATATTCCATCAAATCCAAATTACCTGACATAAATAATCTCAAAACATGACGCTTTTTCCGTATGTCTAAAAACGCCCGCTCACGCTAAGATAGGGTATATGACAACAAAGAAGACAGTTCTTATTTTTGGTATTTCATCCTTTTTGGGATCAAATCTCGCTGAACAACTCAAAGAAGACTATAGAGTCGTGGGCACCTATTACTCCACACCAGTAGATATTCCTGGAGTATTGTCTATTAAATGCGATGTACATGATAAGGATATTGTTCAAAAGGTTGTCTTTCTCTTTAAGCCGGATATCACTGTCTATGCTGTAGGACTCAAAGATATAAACGCGTGTCAGAAATTTCCAAAAGTTGCAGATGCTCTTAACACTGCCGGTGTTTTTAATGTATCTGCCGCTTCAGAAAGATATAAATCTAAATTTATCTATTTTTCTACATGCTTTATCTTCTCTGGAGAGGATACTCTTTTTAAAGAAAACGACACTCCTATGCCATCGAGTGTATATGGAAATACAGTCGCTTCGGCAGAGTTCTATATTCAAAAGTCATGTCTTAATTATTTGATTTTTAGATGTGCCCCAATAATGGGTAGATCATACAATCCATTCGATATGACCTGGCTTGAGACCGTGGAGAGGCTCAATTATAAAGGCGAAAAAATCATATGTGATACAAAGATCAATCATGGCTATATTGATATTTGGAGTGTTGTAGAGATATTCAAACAGGCCATGGATCAAAATATCACCAATCGCTTATTTCAAATAAGCTCAAAAGATCTTGCTAACCGCTACGTGTTTACTAAAAAGTATCTTGAAAAGTCTGGCGGAGATACATCTCTTCTTTCAAAAGGGGATTGGCATTTTCCTAGAACTGAGAACAGGCTTGCTCTGCAAAATATTGGGGATGAGCTTAATTTCTCGATGGATACGGAAAATGTTGAGGCCACATTCAATATAGAAATGCCTACATTCGAAGAGGTTATAAATACTATTTATGAGAAGTCTGTAGGAAAGAGATCTACTAAGAACGCAATAAAGAGCGCAAACGTCACTTTTATCTAGAGCTGTGTTTAACAAACTCTGTCAGGTAGTGCTTAACAAGCGCGTCAAGGTTGATGTTCTCACCCTTGAATTTCCAAGCAACATTATTAAATGGACCAATGTGAGCTTTAATTTCATGTATTGCACGGGATGAGCCATCGTCATAATTCACTCTGGCCGCAAAGGCACCGCCAGTATTGGATAAAAAGCCAATCGTGATGACATCTTCACTTCTTCTAGCAACAACGAGCTTCAACGTATTTCTATACAGCATAAAATCGTTTACCGTATTTGAAATCTTAAACATCTTGATAGCTCTTGAATTGTCCTTACTTGAACGAAACTCATTGAACTTCGCAGTATAAATTTCAAACAACTCTTTTAGATTCTCCATAAGCTCAATAGAAGCTTCTTCTAGTTGACGCAATGGGTTCAGGTGTTCATTGAAATCAATAACTCCTGACTCTTCCATGTTGATCTCGTCTAGAGCTAGGTTTTCGATCCAAGTTGTAGAAATTTTATTTGGGGACATGTTTTCCATATTAAAATCATCAAGGTATTTGCAAGAAGTGTCAAGCGCTTGAAAACTCAATGGATAGGGAAAAGAAGAGGACCTGGGAGGAAGACTTCGGTTTCGCGCCCCTTCAAAGAAGGTGGGCGCAATAAGTAATCACTTTAGGCTTCCCATTTATCAATCGTAATTCCACGATTGTTGGGCATGCGCACCGTGATCAGGGACAGCGTCCGAAAATAAATTTGTAGGGCGAAACTCGTATTATGCTTACCGCCCCAGGTCCATAACTAGTATATCAGATAATGGGCACACTTGTGATAGGAAAAAATGCTCGAAGATTGCTTTATCTCAATGTTTTCAGTGGTTTGGGTTATTAATTGCGGCATGCGTTGAATCCAGTGTAGATAACTGATATAATTAATAAAGAGAAAAAATTCTTTTAAAGTTTTTTAGGGCTCCACCCGAAAAGAATATGAGTCCAATAGAGAGGAGCTAACTATGAAAAATAAAATTGTGGAATTTCTCAAAGATGAGAGCGGACAAACATCCACTGAGTACATCTTACTTGTAGCTGTTGTGGCAGTAATTATTCTTAAATTTAAGGATACCCTTAAGACTAAGCTTGATGGCCTTATTAATAGTGTATTTGATAAAGCAGATAGCGAGTTAATGAACCTTTAGATAGTCTCTATATAAAAGGCAATTTTTTCTCTATTGGGTAATACGACTCCAGATCTTCTATAATTTAAGCATGAAAAAGCTTTTTAAGTTCAACCAGGGCGGACAGGCCTTGGTTGAATATCTTTTCGCGCTTATGTTCCTTGTTTTAATATCAACAAAGTTATTAGGCTCGTTCAACGACTTTATGCGTGACTCGTTTGGCAACCTTGCCCACGTGCTCACTATGAACCTTATGACAGGCACGTGTGAAACGCAGTGCTTCTGGAATGGGTACAAGAACGGGTATCGCCAGTGATCCCTTGGCCAATTTATCTATTTATATTAATCGAGCTTGTGGCAGTCTCTTATGGAGATATAAAAACAAATAAGATTCCTAACCTGTGGTCCATAATAAATCTGGGGGCCTTCTCAGTTCTTCTTTTGGCAGCACCCCAATATTATACTCTGGCTCCCCAGACATTTCTCTACTCTGTGGTTTTTCTATTCGTGGGATTTGTTCTTTTTCTTTTAAGAATCATGGGTGGAGGGGATTCAAAGTTTCTTTTTACTTTCTTCCTGCTGGTGCCGGTATCAATGCATGAGAGGACTTTCTACCATTTGTTGTTATCAACTGTTTTGATTGGAACCTTTCTGTTGGTTCAAAATACCTTGAGCAACTGGAAAACTCTTATATTTGCACTTAGGACCAAAGATATCAAAACGGTAAAAAGTTGCTTCGGTACAAAATTTTCTTATGCTCCTGTTATACTTATTGCATGGTTATGGATGGGATGGAATCTCAAAGACAAATTTTAAATCACAGTGGTCAAACATTGGTTGAGTATATTCTACTGCTTGCAGTAGTTGTGTCTCTTACAACCTTCGCTTTCAAAAGTGATTATTGGCAGTCTTATTTTGGCCCTGATGGAAAAATTGATGAAGTTTTTAGGGCGAGACTTGAATACTCTTATCGCCACGCCTTAGGAGGGAAGGACTTCTACAGCCAACCCAACTACGGAGATAGAAATCACGACTCGTATTATGATAACGGCTCTACCCGATTCTTTAGACCAAGGGAGGCCTATCCTGCACAGTAATAATCAAAAGGGACAGGCATCTTTGGAGTTCATCTTGACCTTTGCTTTTGGCATTGGACTAACTTTATTATTTGTAAGTCTCGCGGTGAATATGACAAGAGGCTACTTGGTTCACTACGCTAACTTTATGGCCTCTAGAACATTCTTGTCTTATGACAGCGCAAGTACCAATACTATAGAATCAAGTCTCAACTCTGCCGGAAACAGGGCGCGAGATACCTTTAATAGATATCCACTGGCATCATTTGATATTAATGCCTTATTTAAAGTGAATAGGCCTCTTGAGAAAAATCAGGCCTTGTCTGGAACAACAGCTATTTTTAAAGAGAGAATGACCCCATTTAATATGGTGGGCGGAACTAATGAAGCAAACTTTCTATCAGAATCATTTTTAGGTAAAGAGCCTGTGAGACTTCAATGTCTTCAAAGTGTTTGTCAGTCAATGGGACTTGGAACCTGTGGCTCCATTATGGATATAACGGTATTTGATAATGGCTGCTAAGAAAAAGATCCTTAATCAGAAAGGTCAGGCACTGATTGAGTTCATTCTCTTTTTACCTTTTTTACTAATGATGTATTCAGTAACAATGAGTATTGCAAACTCAATTAATGCTTCGATTAATCAACAAAAGGTAACTAGAGGCTACTTCTATTACCGACTACAAAACAATGCTACTGCACCAATTCCTTATAGAGGAGAGGCAGCAGTACCATTTAGACGTTTTGGCCAGCATGTGAACCTTTGGGGTGAAAAACAAGTTGCAGACGTGCCTGTTGCGGCCTGTTTTAAATTCAATATCCCTCTGGGCAATAGAGAAGGTGACACTTGCGAGGATTCTTATTCAGCAAATACCACTCAGTACATCAGGGTTGGTACTGTATATGGAATTTGTGGCGCTACATATGTTCGAGATGCTGCAAATGTAGTGAGGCTTCCAAATATCTCTTTGACCGGGTCCCAGATCTCGTCACCCTCTGAAGTAATTGATGAAAGTAGTTGCCTAGCACAGTAAAGGGGGAGTTTTCTTCCTCCATATCGTTAAGCCCTTGAAAATTATAAAATAGAATAGAAATAACGCATGTTTAAAAGGAAAGTCTATGAACAGCAGAGCTTTCACGCTTAGTCTCTTGATCGCAGGTATAGCCATGTTTATGGTTTACTCATACATCGATGGTGTAGAGTCTGGATTTAAAGAGCAATATGGGAGTGAAGTCCCGGTTCTTGTTGCAAAAACCGATATCAAAGAATTGGAGTTGATTGACGATAGAAAGGTCACTCTGATTAACGTGCCTCAAAAATTTAAAATGCCAGGGGCATTTAACAGCCCTGAAGAAGTTTATAATACGATTGCTGCAGTACCTATAAAAGAAGGTGAGCAGATCACAAAACCAAGAGTGACTTGGCCTGGGGATAGAACTGGTTTATCAAGACAAATCAGTGTTGGTAAAAGAGGCTTTAGTGTTCAAGTTGATGAGCAACAGGCCGTTAGTCGACTTATTAAACCTGGTGACAGGGTTGATGTTCTAACCATGGTGGATTACGCCGGTGGTAGGAAAGAGATGTTGAAAGTTAAAACAGTTCTTCAAGACGTCTATGTTCTAGCAACTGGAAAGTATGTAACAAAAGAAATTCCAATGGTTGGGTACAAGGTTGATAAAGAGATCAAAACCATGAACCTAAATACTTATACAAACTTCAATACCGTGACTCTTGAATTGACTCCTTACGAAGTGCAAAAGCTTATCTTTCTCATAACTGCAGGTAACGGAATCTTTCTCTCTCTTAGAAATAACGATGACAAAACCATTGAGAGAATCTCTGGTACGAGACTGTTTGATGTATTAGGTGAAGATGCTGCTGAAGCGAAGGCCTATTTTGCTGATCAAGCGGATCGACGAAGACAATAGGAACATATGAAACTATTTTTTATATTCACTCTTTTCTTCTATAACCTGGCCATGGGCCAGGTTGCTGAGATTAAAGAGACACCTATGGAAGTGGCCATAGGTATTGATGAAATCATGAAGCTTGATTATAAATTCAATACCAAAGTATCAATCGGTGATGAAACTAAACTTAGACTTATCCTCTCTCCTGCAAAACAAGAGATTACTTTTAGAGGTGTTAAGCCAGGTAAGACTTCAGTCACTGTCAGAGACGCATCTGGTGATATTCGAGATAAATTTATCGTTACAGTGACTTCCGATGGAAAGTCCAATGTGGTTCGAGAACTTCGAGATCTTCTAGGGGACGTGGAGGGAATAAGTATTGGTATTAAAGGTGGCAAGGTTGTGCTTGAAGGTGCAATTGTTGTTCCTGGCGATATCGGCCGAATTGCTACCGTTCTTGCCGCATATCCGGATGTATTGCCATTGATTGAGATGTCTAACCAGACTCAAAGAATTATTGCAAGAAAGATGCAAGAAGAAATTAATCGAAACAATATGAAAGACGTAAGGGTTCGTGTTGTTAATAAAGACTATTGGCTTGAGGGTGTTGTTAATAGTGCCGCTAAAAAAGAGCTCGCCACAGAGATCGCTCAAGGACTGATCCCTGGTACAATTCAAAGTCTTGCCCGAGCCCAAGGTGGTGAGAGATTTCGTGAGACAGAAGTGGGAGAGTTATTAAACTACATTGCTGTAAATGAGAAGAAAGACCCGGCCCCTGCACCAAAGCTTATTAAAGTAACTTCCCAATTTGTTGAGCTTACAAAAGATTATCAAAAAATCTTCGCTTTTCAGTGGAATCCATTAATGAACCAGTCAGGCAGTATTGCCTTTGGTAAAAGTGAAGAGGGCGGTATTGTCACCAAAGAAAATGGAACCCTCTCTGGTACGATTTCAAATTTATTCCCAAAACTAAGTAGTGCAAAGTCCGCAGGCTACGCTCGTATTATTCAATCCGGGATGGTTGTAACTCAAGAAAATCAAGCTGCTACAATTAATAAAACAAGAGAGATTCCAATTCAGGTTGGATCTGGTGAGTTTGCCCAAGCGGATAAAACAACACTGACTTATACAATGAAAGTAACTCCTTCTGTTGGAGAAGGGGAAAATATCTTTCTGCGAGGTCTTAGTGTCACAGTATCACTGCCTGGAAGTGATGCTTCTGGTGGTACTCCAACCTCAATTCAAAACTCAATCAATACAAACTTGGTAGTGAAGTCTAAAGAGTCGGCCGCTATAGGTGGGATCGTTCAAAATACATCAAGTACAAACTATGACAAAAACCTTCCAAGTGGAGGGACAACTGGTGTTGCAGATGGAGAAGAGGGAAGTTCGGTATTGTTTAACCTTCTAAGAAGTAAAGGCTACAACACTTCAAAATCTCAATTCGTTGTATTTGTAACTCCTGAGTTGATTCAGTCTGCATCAGCTGCGACAGAAGAGATTAGAAAGAAATTTAGAAAGAGGCAAAGATAACATGGCCGGACATATAATTAGCATCATTGGCGGTAAAGGTGGAGTTGGGAAATCTCAATTCGCTGCCAATCTAGCATTTGCTTTTGCGGCCGAAAACCGTCAAAAAACTCTTTTATTGGACTTTGATCAAAAGGCCAGTGGAGACCAAAACTTAATCACAGGTATCCGTTCAAAGAAAACAATTAAAGAACTTAGTGAATTTAGCGGAGCAATAGATCCTAAATCGATTAATCTGTTTGTTGGAATGCATAAAGCAGGTGTTCACTATATAGGAATGCCTAATGACAGAACAACAGCAGATCAGGTCGACGCTGAAGGACTTGGTAAGTTCTTAAAAGCGGTAACAAGTCTTTACGCTGTAACTATCATCGATGTTGGAAGTGAGCTTAATGAATTGGCATTGAAGGCCTTGGAGTACTCTACAATGATTAGCATTGTGGTAACTCCTGATTTATTGGCCGCAAACCAATCAAAGCGACTATATACAGAGCTTGCGACCCTTTTATTTCCAAAAGAGATGATTCAGATTGTGATGAACCAATACCAAAAAGGTCATCCTGTTGGTCCTGAAATTGTTGGACGACAGATTGGAAAACCTGTCTTTGGTGTTGTTCCAAGAGATGACCAAACTTGTGCCAGAGCACTTAGTTCATCAACTCCTTTGTACACATTCGCAAAGAATTCACCTTTCGCTCAAGGTGTTGTGGATTTTGTAAGAAAGCTTAAACAGAAAAATGTTCTAGCTTCCTTGGAAAGACTTAAAAAACCTGAAGGAACAGCTGCGTCTAAAAATAAAAATGATTCAAGCTCTTCTTCTTCGCGTGCAGGGAAGGATCCTTGGACTGAATTAAAATCCAGAATCCACAAAGCACTTGTGGAAGAGATGGATATGAAAAAACAAGATGACAGCGATCCTAAAGCACAAATTATTCTTCGTGAAAAAACTAAAAAACTAGTTGTCGAGTTATTGGGTAAAGAGGATACAAAGTCTCTTCTTAAAAACCGCGATGACATGAATAGAATTGTAAAAGAAATCTTGGATGAGGCCTTGGGTCTTGGGCCATTGGAAGATATGTTGGCCGATAAGACGATTTCAGAGATTATGGTCGTAGGCCCTAAGAAAATTTATTATGAACAGGCCGGTAAAAATAAAAGAAGTGAGATCACCTTCACAAATGACCGCCAAGTTTTAAATGTTATTGAAAGAATTGTTGCACCCCTGGGCAGACGAATTGATGAGAAAACTCCTTATGTAGATGCCCGTTTGGCGGATGGATCAAGGGTTCACGCAATCATTCCTCCATGTGCTCTTGATGGTGGAACTATTACAATACGAAAGTTTCCAGAGAATAGACTTACATATAAAGACCTCGTGAACTTTGGTTCCATGACACAAAATATGGCGGACTTTTTGAGAATATCAGTTGAGGCGCATAAGAATATGGTCGTCTCTGGTGGTACTGGCTCTGGTAAGACAACACTTATCAATATGCTTGGTGGGTTTATTCCGGCCAATGAAAGAATTATTACTTGTGAAGACTCGGCCGAGCTTGATTTTCCACAAGATCATGTTGTTCGTCTAGAAACCAAGCCTCCTTCATTAGAGGGAGAAGGCGCTGTAGATATTAGATGCCTAGTAAAGCAAACGCTTAGAATGAAGCCCGATAGAATTGTCGTAGGAGAGTGCCGTGGTGGAGAAACTCTCGATATGCTTCAGGCCATGAACACAGGCCATGATGGAAGTTTAACAACCGTTCACTCCAATACCCCAAGAGACTGTATGTCTAGGCTTGAGACATTGGTTCAATATGCTGGAGCTGGAATATCTCCAAAAGCTATTAAAGAGATGATTGCCTCGGCCGTTCATATGGTTGTGCAACAATCAAGACTTGAAGATGGCTCAAGAAAGATTATGAATATTACTGAAGTCGGTGGGCTCCAAGGCGAAGTCATTACACTGCAAGACATCTTTGTTTATAAACAAGAGGGCATGAGCAAGCAAGGTAAGATCATTGGTAAATTTATGGCCACAGGGTTTATTCCAAAGTTTATCGAGTCGTTAGAGAAGAAAGGCTATAAGGTTCCAAGGGGGCTTTTTAAAAATGATTAAGTTCACGCTATCGTTACTTTCCATTTTTACTTCTGCCATGGCATATGCACAAGATAGCAGTGGGGGAATCAATTTTTTCTCAGATATTCTGGGAAGGAAGGGAATTCTCATAGCCGTTGGGCTTATCTTTTTTATCTACTCCTATAAAAATTCATTAAAGCTCTTTGCTTGGATTGAAGATCAAACATACGGAACTCGTGATTACATTATGCAAAAACTTGAGTTGTTGCATATTGAGGTTGAATCAAGAAACATTACTTACGCCCTGTTGTTTATTTCATTCGGTCTAGGAGTAATTGTTTTTGGTATTTTTGCTCTAATGGGAAAGTTTACTGCAGGGCTTATCTTCTCTGTCATCGTAATTGTCATAGGTTGGAAGTCTCCAAGGCATATCATTAATCATATGGTGGATAGACGAATTAAGAAGTATCAAACACAGATGGTGGATGCACTTAATCTTCTCTCTAATGGACTTAGAGCGGGTTTGTCCGTTCCTCAGTCACTAGGGCTTGTGGTGGATGAGCTTCCAGCTCCTGTAAGTCAGGAATTTAATACAATCCTACAGCAAACAAAAATTGGCGTTCCTCTAGAGGAGGCCTTTGAAAATTTGGTTAAAAGAGTCCCTACTCAAGATAATCAGATGTTTGTATCTAGTGTAAATATTCTTAGAGAGACCGGCGGTAACCTCGCGGAAGTATTCGATACTATTACCCAGGTTATCCGTGAGAGGGTTAGACTGGCACAAAAAATTGACACTTATGTCGCTCAGGGGAAGTTCCAGGGCTACACTATTTTTTGTATGCCATTTGCCATGATGGGTATATTCACAGCATCTGATCCTGAGTCAATGGACATACTCTATAGCTCTCTATTGGGGAATATAGTCCTTGCCGCGGCCATAGGCCTTGCCTTTCTCGGGCTGTTCGTTATCTTGAAAATTGTAAATATAAAGGTTTAGTGCGCTAAAATAGTCTTAAAGTCTCATACAAAAGCTTCCGATAAGGCTAAGGAGAAAAAAGTTTTTAGTGCAAAAGGAAAGGGCATGAGAGGAACAAAGATTTTATTATTGCTAACGGCCATGGCAGTGAGCTTCACAAGTTACGCTGGCGTGAATTTAAAAAACGGCAACTTCTACATCTCTTATTCTGATATTGTAGGATTTGACTTAAAGAGAACCTACAATTCAAAATCAACTTCAGTTGGCTGGTACGGCTTTGGTTGGGGTACGGTGTATGAGACAAAGCTAGTTACTTCTGCTGATGGATGCGTTGTTGTTCATGAGTACGGAGCTGGTGGTAAGACACGTTTTTGTCCAAAGAACTCTGTCGACGCAGACTCTGCTGCCCAGAAGATTGTTGAAGTGATGAGGAAAAAGAACAAGCTTCCTGCCTCATCAGTTAAGCCACTTCTAAAGAGACTTAAATCCAATGCTGAACTAAGACATGCGTATGCTCAAAACTTTAACGTTAAAACTGAGATCGCGGCCGGAACTTCTCTTCACTCAAATCAAAGAGGGATTCAAAAGGTAAATGTTTTAAAAGATGGATATGTAAGAATATCTACTGACGGTAAAGAAGAATACTTCAATAAAGACGGAAGCCTTAGCAAAGTAAAGACCAAGGGCAACTACACTGTTGAACTTCTTTATAAGAATAAGCAGCTTGCAAGTATTAAAGACTCCAAGGGTTCTCAAGTCTTTTTTGAGTGGTACTCAAATGGAAAGCGAATCAAGCACCTGTGGACGACTGGAGAGAAGAAAGCGACATTTAAGTACGATGGTGAAAACCTAGTTTACTCCAAAGATATCGAAGGTAACGAATACGAGTACCGCTACGATACAAGCCATAACATGGTGAGAATTGTCTATAATCCAA
>JAGSHJ010000402.1 GCA_023954595.1 Bacteriovoracaceae bacterium
CCCGTGAACCCAGTCGATTGACCTGTCCACAACAAGAACATCCCCCGAAAAAACCACTGGCTCCATAGAGTCGCCAGTGGCCTCAAAGAAGAATGTCGAAGACTTATTCTTTATGAATTTCTCATCTAGAGATTGATACTTTTCAATATAATCATCAGAAATTCCAAAGAGTCCACAATTTGCCTTAAGTATTGAATGTTTGTGTGACTTCATTCTTTGAGTATAACTTACGCACAACTTACGCACAAGATAAAACATAGCTCGACATAAACCACTGAAAAGACGTTAAACATTTTCAATAACTAAGTCATTTCTGCCCATAACCTCCTTTAACGGTATAACCTGCTCGTCCTTATACATTGCCGAATTTGCTGTAATCAACTTAAGTCCACTCTCAAGGTATTCGAGAACTTCGCTATTTGGTCCATCTGAAAAGAGCTCGCTACTAATTTTTCCCCTCGCTGTTATCTTTCCTCCACAGAGACAATTATCAAGGTTTTGAATTGGTAGGATATTGGCCATTGACCAGTACATAATAAGAAACGGTAACTCTAGCCAGCGGTAGAGATCATCCTTACTAGTTGAAAAAAGAGAATCCTCAACACAGAGAACATATCTTCTCGCTGGAATTTTAAATTCTAATTTCTTATTCAGAAAAATAAACTTCTCTTTAATAGATTTACCTTTTGCTCCTAGACCAACTATTTCAACACCTGGAATTCCTTTTGTAGAATAGCCAAAGATCTCCATGACGTGTGAGCTGCTTCCCCCAGGAACAAGGGCATACATTTGCTTGTGCATACTTAACCTCCACACAATAGAGTGCAAGGTGTATAAAAAAGCACCGGGCCCTAAGCTACTTAGAGTATTGGAGATTTATTTTCTTGGTATCAATTATTGAAGAATGCTTTTTGAAGAATAAAAGCACTTTAGTATCATTGGATATTTTTCAAGTAGCATCGATTTAGATAGTGATAAGTTTTTAGCGAAGTCATTAGATAGTTTTGTACAGCCCTTCTTTGGGTTCTTACAATAGTGTTCATGCTTTTTATCACATACAACTGAGAGAATCACTGTCTCAGAAAAGTAACAGTTAACATTGGACTCTACAGAGTCGAACCTTGCCTTAGTATAGTTGTGAACTTTCTCAAATTTATTGAGACAGAATTTTTCAATTAAGAAATCTTTCCCCATGCAATCAATGGTCTTTGTATCTTTTTTTTCAACAAGGAGTGCATCTTTAACTCCAAATGAGTTACAGACTTCTTTAAAGGCATAGCGCTTAATAGAAACCCCCTCCTCTTGGACTCTTTCGAGTTTCGCAAGAACGAAGGGGGTCACTAATAATATTAAAAATATTTTTTTAAACATTAAAAAAACTTAGGATCATCCTGGGAATAATCCACGGTATCTCATAGCTCTCATAAGTCTCTTGAATGCTGCGATAAATGCCGCTTTCTTCATATCAACTTCATACTTTTGGTGAGCTTCATAAACACTATCAAAAGCTTCCTTTAAGATATCATGTAACTTCGCATTGATTTGATCTAGGTCCCAGAAAAAGTTCTGAAGTCCTTGTACCCACTCAAAGTAAGAAACAATAACACCACCAGCATTACAAAGAATATCTGGAATAATGAATGTTCCTTTAGCTGCGATAATATCAATAGCTTCTTTAGTTAAAGGACCATTGGCACCTTCAGCAATCATCTTAGCTTTTACACTGTCAGCATTATCAACAGTGATAACACCATCAATTGCAGCTGGAATAAGAATATCAACATCTAAAGCAAGAAGTTCACCATTTGAGATATGCTCAACACCTGGAAATTCTTTTAGAAGTCCGCCTCTTTTTGTAAAGTCAGCAGCTTTATCGATATCAATTCCATCTTTATTATAAACAGCACCTGAAACATCAGAGATTGCGACAATTTTTGCACCCTGCTTTTTCAAATCTTCAGCAGCTGGAATACCAACTTTACCAAAACCGTGAATAGCAACAGTTGTATCTGGTCCAATCTTCATCCCGATTTTCTCAGCAGCAAAGTTTACACAAAAGGCAACACCTTTACCTGTAGCTTCTGCACGACCAAGAGATCCACCAACTGTAATTGGCTTACCAGTTACAACACCTGGAACTGTATAACCTTTAAGCTGAGAATATGTATCCATGAACCACGCCATTGTTTGTCCATCTGTTCCAATATCAGGAGCAGGGATATCAATATTAGGCCCAATAATCATGTTAATTTCTGTTGTATATCTTCTTGTAAGGGCCTGAAGCTCTTGTCTTGAAAGAGTTGATGGATCTACAGAGATACCACCTTTTGCTCCACCAAGAGGAAGTCCAACTAGCGCACACTTAAATGTCATAAGCATTGCAAGACCAGCTGTTTCAGAAAGGTCTACTTTTGGGTGAAAACGAATTCCACCTTTACCTGGTCCAAGAGTCATATTGTGTTGAACACGATACCCTTGAAAAGTTTTAACTGTACCATCATCTAATCTAATAGGTACTGCAACTTGAAGTGCTCTTTTTGGGTACTTCAATCGTTCCATAATGTTTGGGTCTAGACCCATGATTGCCGCTGATTCTTCTAGTTGCGCTACCGCATCTTGATAAAGCGGGCTTTCCATTAAGCTCATCTTCAAACTCCGAATAACTTTGATAATAATTGTTAGCTAATTTACTCCAAATTTTATCAGAGTGCCAAGATTAAAAATACAGGAAAAAATCAGTTTTTGAGACATGCTGCACAGGCCGTGCAGCACATATGTTGAATTAAATATTTTTTAGCTATTAAAAGTTAAATGGACTTGAATACATCAGCTGAAAACTTGAGTTAGAGTCATTTGAGAAAATCGCCGCATCATCCGCCTGGCTTGATGAAACTCTTGCTGAAACAGTATCAGTTAAGTTCTTATCAAAGTTTGTAACATAAGTCTTATCTTCAGGCTTATAATCAACACTTGCCGTTGCACGAACACCCTTAAACTCTTTTTTCATCTTCATCTTTAGTCCGTCACTAAAACTATAAGACGCATTATAATCAACGTATGGGTTTACCACCTTCATTATCGCCATTCCCTGAAGAACTTTTGCTTTAAACTTCAGTTTCACATTCTTTGATACACTAACTTTAGTATTTGGCCTTAGGGCAGTTTGGACATTACCAACACTTGCTAGTGTAGATCCC
>JAGSHJ010000198.1 GCA_023954595.1 Bacteriovoracaceae bacterium
CTATCTCTGAGCTAAAAGTCTTTGGTACTCGCTTAGAGGATCCTCATGAGTGCCGTTCACTTTCTCACCCCGTGAAACCGCAATCGCCTGTTCTACCACTTGCAATAGGCCTGCAATATCTGGCTTTCTAACAAAATCGTATGCACCATATTTACTGGCCTCAAGCATAGTGTCTCTGGAACCAAAGCCTGTGAAAAATACAAAGGGAACCTTTTCAGATAGCATTCGTATCTTCTTGATCACCTCTAGGCCTTTTAATTTTGGCATACTGACATCGCAGACAACTAACGCGACATCTGAATTTGCTCTGAACTGCTTGAGTCCCTCGCCACCACCATTGGCAAGAACTGCTTCAAACCCATGATCAGCAAAGTATTCGCCTAGAAGCTCTAAGAGCTCTGATTCATCGTCAATAAATAAGATTTTTGTTTTAGCTGTCATGGTGTCCTCTAGTTATAACTTTGCTAGTTTGTTCTTAGTTTTGGCCCTAACATGTCTGTCTTTTGTCTTTGTCTCTTCAGTTAGAACTTCGGGCGCTTCTGTGCTCTTCTCTTCCTCAGAGTCTTGGGCGTTGTTAGTTTGATCAAGATTTAAACTAACTCTTTCTATACTCCATTCATCAATTCCGTTATCAATGATATCGTTTACTAATTGGCGAAGGTGGCTGTACTCACTGCTCTCTAACCCACAAATGAGTCCCATATAATGGTGCCCATGAATATTTGGACTCAGCTTTTTCAAGCTAGGAACAAGAACTGCGTACATTTCGAATGGCTCACAAATCTTTACTACAGAGTAAAAAGGCAACTCCTCACTCGCCATGAAAGTAATTTCATTTTCAGTTAGACTTGTAACGTGAGCGTCTAGAGGGAATGACGCCTTCAACCTAGAGTCATTAAGTGCAAATTTGTAAATATCCTTTGCATCCCTTACTGATTGCATTCGCTCAACCATTCCATGAGAAATTCTTTTATCAATGTCATACTTTGTGGCAATTAGGTTACCCCGTCCGTAGAGCTTTCTAAGAGCATCTGTTGAGGAAGGGTGATTAAATATTGCAACGATACTAGGGTTTAGTACCCTTTCATAACTCATTTGCAACAGCATCCTTTCAAGATCTTCATAGGACTTTTCATCTTCCATTTGAAAGAAGACCAAGTCTGGAGAAATCTTAACCATCTCCCTGTTGTCCTCCTCGAACTCCTCGACGAGGTGAAAGTCAATGTCCGGAAAGGTATTTGCAAGATCAAATAGCAATAATGCCAGTCCCTGTCTTTTTCCATAGATTAAGACCGAACCTTTCTTTTGAATAAATGATTCTTTGTTCATTTCTATCCACGAAGTAAAGGTATCTTCAAAGAAAGCATCCTCATCATCATCCCAGCCTGATGCGAATTCAATTCGCAACAAACTTGACTGTAACGTATGAAACCTCGCACCTTTATCGTATTCATCCGCTAACAAAAAACTACTTGCGGTGAAGTCTTCAAAGAGGTCTAACTTCATTTCAACAATTTCATCTAATGATTTAAAGTCTTTATCAACTACAAAAGATGATGGACTAAATTCAGAAACATACCCAAGCGAGCTAGGCCTAAACGCAAGCTTGAACCCCTTGGCGAGAGCATACTTCAAACACGGCTCATCCTCTTCATAAGCAATATAGAAAAGGGAATTTAAGGCCTGCTTGTCATCACCACCTTTTATAAAGGTGTAATTAAGGCCCATGCCAAAAAGAACTTCATTGTCTTTAATCTGTTTTTTATTATTAAAAATACCACCAACAGTCACGGAGCTATTAACTCTCCACCTTTTATAAATCGCAAGTGGTTCCATAAGTTTCTCTGGCGATTGAACATCACAAAAATCAACAATGACCAATGCATCAAGCTCTTGTTCTAGTATCTCCAAGGCCTCGGAGTTTTCTTGAAGTTGGCGACAGTCATAAACATAGAAGTCATCCTCTCGCTCCTTGAAGTATCCACTCAGAACATTAAAGACATCTCGTTGCTCACCAATGTAGAGAACAATACGATTTTTTTTCATAGTTCATCTTCCGGTTTAAAACAGTTAATGAAAGCACGTACAATGTCAGGATCAAAGCCGAAGATTTCTTGTTTCTCTTCAATCATACGAGTTATTATTCCGTAGGGAGCAAGTCCTAGACCAATTGAAAGATCCGCTAGATGGTTTGCAAATCCCACAACCTTTGCCGGCGGATAGATTTTACTTCCAGCAAGCCCTTGAGGATAACCCTCTCCATTCACAAGCTCATGGTGTTGGTATACTGTGAGTTTTACGGCCTGATCAATTTCTGGAATTCGCTCTAGGAGATCCATTCCAAGTTTTGGATGCTGCTGATATTCAATGAGACTCTTACCGTCGAGCTCTTCGCTCTTTTTTCCACGTATGACTTTATTGAGTTTCAGTTTGCCTAGATCATGCAACATAGCACCCAATAAAATCTTGGGACGAGAGTGATCAGTCACCCATTCTAGTTTCTTTAAGATGGCATCAGTGTAAATCATCGTTAAAAAGATATGGCCTTCCTCTGAGTCCTCATACAAAAGATACTCTTCCAACAGACTCTTGAGTCCTGGCATGCTCTCAACAGTATGGTGAATGCTCTCACAAACACTCACACTCTCTTTCAAGGTTTCACGATCCATACCTTTGGTATAGATTTCTTGAACCATAAAGCCAGTGAGATTTTGAGAAAAATTAATTCTCGTTTTTGGATTAATATTAGGTCTGGCCTTAAGTTTGCCAATAAGGTCATTGAGAAAGTTGATGTAAACTTTTCGATCCTGAGTTTTAAAATACAGGTGTGTTACGTTCTTTTTTTCTTTATAGTTATCTAGTCGCTCTTGCTCGAGCGACTCTCCTCTATTGAGGATTTTAAGGTATTTATTTTTCGACAATCTTATAAAGACATCAAAGATGGCTAAGTTTCCACAAAAGAACTCTTCTATTTTCATTGAGGTGAATTGATCATCAAATGCAGTGATCTCCTCCTCAGTAAAGTTGGAGTTTTCTTCAACGTCTCTCCAACTCTGTCGGTCAAAAAAGCCTTTAATCTCGCTTTCAAGTTTATCCAGTGAAAACGGTCTAGTAAGCACGCTTGCCACTCCAAGCTTTTTTAGGTTCGCCTTGCTTAGAAGACACTCATCAAAGAGCCTTTCACTTTTTGATGTTAAAATAATTTTGGTTTTAATATTTTTAAATCGAATAAACTTAATGACTTCTAAGGCACTGAAGGAGCTAAGCTCCACATCCACAACCGTAACTTCAAAAACTTTCTGAACCAACAATCTCTGAGCATCTCGGCCATTGTCCACATGTATGGACTCATGGGACCTCTCATTGAGTCCATTTATGCAAGTGCTGCCAAGTTTTCTATCAGGTTCACAGATCAGTATATTCATGAGCTCCCAGTTGTTATGCAAACTCTTCGGGCCTAAAGCATTTGGACAAAAATTAACTTTTCTTAATTTTTAAAATCAATCTGAATATATCACGAGAAAAGGTGGTAGGAGCTATATACGGCCAAAACATGAGTTTTGACCGCTATAGTTTATTTAAATTTAGGTGCTTATATTGAAGTATTCACAGACTCATAATTCCAGACTATTTATGGAGCATTAGTCTTGTGCGCCTTAATTCGTAGGCTATTGAAAGCTAGTGCCTCTTCTTGAGCATTCTGCTTCGTAGGCCTCTAGCCAAGCTTTTTCATCATCGTTGAGTAGGCTGTAGTCAATTAGCTTTGGTTCAAAACCAATATAAACTAGTGGTCTAAATCTAAGAAAGCCTTCAAACTCTGGATGCTTTTCAACATACGCAATGTTCTCAAGTCTCACCCCAGCAAATCCAGGAATATAAATGCCTGGTTCAATTGATACAACCTGTCCCTCTTTCATTGGAACATCTGAAGCTGGAGAAATTCTTACACCACCTTCATGTACGTGAACGCCTACACCATGGCCTGTACCATGGCGAAAGTCATAGCCGTGTCTATGAAGAGGATGTCTAGCGTAGCCATCAATTACTTTTCCAGAAGTTCCCTCTGGAAAAACAGCACTTTGACAATTAAGTGTGCCCTTTAGAACAAGAGTATAAATCTTTTTCTGCTCAGCACTTCCCTCTTTGTCTGATGCCATAAACGTTCTTGTTGTATCAGTTGCAAATCCACCTTCGAAGTATCCGCCTGAATCAAGAAGAACCATGTCATCATCTTTTAGAATTACATCTTCTTTAGGCTCACTGTAATGGATGATTGAACCATTTGGACCTGCACCTGCAATTGTTCCAAAACTCTGCTCTTTAGAACCCTGCTCTTCGTATTTAACAGTGGTCTCATTATAAAGGTCTAGCTCTGACACCTTTTTACCGGCCTTAAGGCTCTCCTTAACCCATTTGATTGTGTTAAAGATCGCTTTGTCGGCTTTATTAAAACCTTCTTCCATATGAGCAAGCTCTTCTGGGTCTTTGATTGAGTGAAACTCAACAAGTCCACCAGCAGACTCAGTTAGATTGTCTGCGCCAAATACATTATTTAGCATTTTATAATCAAGAACATTTAGCATCTGCGGATCAACATCTACACTTTGTAATTTGTATTGGTCTTGAATCTCTTGAAGTTTGCTTTCAACTTTTGCAGCTGGCAGTTGGTAGAACTCACAAACAGAATTATCTTTTATAGAGTCATCAAGTGGAGTGTCTTCATCGATGAATACAAATACCTTGTCGTGAGTAGCAAGTGCTTTTCCAAGAAAGCTTGCAAGATTTGGAAGGTGATATCCTCTTGAGTTTGTAATCCAAGCTAGAGAATCAATAGCACTTACAAAATAAGCATGCTTATCGTGCTTAATAGCTTGCTCGAGCTTTTCCTTAGTGTCTCTTCCTCTGTATTTTCGAGGAATATAAGTAATGGGAGCTAGTGCAGGCATTTTTTTGAAGTCCACCAAACTAGACAGTTCCTCATTAAAGTAGCCTTTAACTTCACATCGCTCTTCTAGTGCTTGGAAAAACTTTAGACTTGTTCTGTCGCCCTCATATCCTAGGTTCTTAGGCTTTATCGACTCTAGATCCTCAAGAAGCTGACTTCCAAGACCTTTATTGGCCTGAACTTTGACAACTTCAACAACACTTGGATCAACTTGCAAATCAGCTTGTTCCCAGTATCTACCATCAACATAAAGACGAACACGCTCGTCTTTTAGTACTAGTAGTTCGGCCACAGAGCCATTGAAATTTGTGAAATAAAACCTATGACAGTTCTCCATAGGAACATATTCGTTTAGATAAGGGTCAAAACTAGAGATATAGAATGCGTCTAGGCCCTCTTTATTCATGAACTCTTTCAACTTCGTGACGTTGTTTTGAACTTCGCTTTGAGTCAATTTAAATGACGCTTTACCCATATATACTCCCTTTGTTTACCCTTATAATTACAACAAAATTCGACAAATTAAAAGCAAAGAGCTAGTTTACAAGCCTCAAGACACAAGAGGAAAACATGAAATACGATCCAATCTATTACGGTGATTACCTACGTTTAGACAAGCTCTTAGGAGCTCAAGAACCAGTCAGTGCAAAGCACGGTGTTGATGCACATGACGAGACTCTGTTCATTATCATACATCAGGCCTACGAGTTGTGGTTTAAGCAAATCCTGCATGAAGTCGACTCGGTTCACACCTTGTTTAACAGCGAGAAAATGGACCCACGCTCACTGAGTCTAATTGTTCACAGACTCTCCCGTGTAACAGAGATACAACGTATTCTAAATGACCAGATTAATGTCATGGAAACCATGGGTCC
>JAGSHJ010000215.1 GCA_023954595.1 Bacteriovoracaceae bacterium
ACTTCTTGTAACCCGTCTACTGAATAATAAGCCGCCAACAAATATTGAGGCCGTGGCAAATCCTGAATGCTTAGAAGAATACAGAAAATTTATTTAGTAACAATCTTTCGTAGTCGGGTATACTTTCGATTCATCGCAAAATACTCTATAATTTAAGTAGTTACCTTTTGTTTTATCCATCAAGGAGGATTTGATGAAGAAGTTATTATTAGGAACATTCGCATTGTTGATGTTTAGCAATACGGCCATGGCCGGTTTTCTTATTGATCCCTATTTAGGGTTTAGATTTAATGGAAGTATTGAGGAAGAAGCTAATGTTGGAGACTTAGATGAGTACTCCTATTCAGGTTTAGCTTACGGGGCAAGGCTTGGTTATAACTATTTAGGTTTGATGCTAGGTTTTGATTACGGTATGGCCTCTGGAGATGTGGAACAAGATAAGGATCCGGGTTCAACAGTTCTCTCCGGTGTCGGAACGAAGGTCGATGGCGCCTTTAAGAATATGGGACTTTATATCGGTTACGATATGCCACTTCTTTTGAGGTTTTGGGCCACATATTATTTTAAATCAGAAATGGAAATTGAAGGTGAGAACAATAATAATAGCGATCTCAATCCCGGAAATACATTTACTGATACATATAAAGGTTCAGGCTTAGGTCTAGGAGTAGGTTATACAGGACTACCATTTTTAAGTATAAATCTAGAGTATAAAACATTTACTTATGATGAAATTGAAAGCACTGATCCTTCTGTAGGAACTGTTAATTTACCTGCAGCCTCTACAAGTACTTATGGGTCATCGGGAGAGCAAAAAGCTTCAGAAATTCTTCTAAGTGTTTCTGTTCCTTTTGAATTCTTATAAAAGTTAATTAAATTTAAAATAGAATGCCCCATAAAAATGGGGCTTTTTTTTGCCAATTTTTGATTACTTAGCATCTAAAAGGGAAGAAGTTACCATGTGGTTCGCTCTAGTACTCTAAATTGGTAAAATTTAGGTCGAGAGATTACTGAGGGTCCGTTGGGAGTAACGGATGCCTTTCACAAGATCGAAAAAATTCCACCCGACATTTAGTTTATTTTTGTTAAATTCTAGGAGGAATTTATGAAGAACATTTTGTTGGGCCTATTGGCCTTTATCATGCTTTCAAGTAATGCTCTGGCTATGTTTCATGTAGAGCCTTATGTTGGATTTGCTAAGGGTGAGGAAGATACTAATGATCCCAATCCAGATGAGTACTCAGGTATGGGCTTTGGCCTGAGGGCAGGTTATAAGTACCTTGGGGCCATTGTTGGTGCCACCTATGACTCTCAAACCATCACTGCATCTACTACTGAGCCGGGTGATAATTCCGCAGACGTGGACTTTAAAGGAACAAACATGGGGGCGGTTCTTGGTTATGAGTTCCCGCTAGGGCTTAGACTTTGGGTTTCATACTATATAGACGCTAAATTCGAAGTCGATAGCGGAACATCAACTGGAGGTGAGTTTTCAGGTAATGGATACGCCATTGGAGCTGGGTATTCAATTATACCAATGATTCTTTCACTAAATGCAGAGATGAAAAAATTTGAGTATGATGAATATAGCTTTCAGGGAACGACATTAAATTTAAATAATGCAGGCTCTAGTTACTATTTCCTAAGTGTAAGTGCCCCACTTTCTTTTTAAATCTTATTTCGCCAGGGGGTGAGTAAAACCTCCTGGTCTTCCTCTAAAATATTCATTCTGTTGTCGATTAAAATTAAAAAGTACTTTTCCTGTGGAAGAATCAACCATAGCACGATGAGAACTTGTCCTTCCGTCAGCGAGCTTATAAGAAACTAAAACCTGCTCTCTGTATTGCCCCTTTCCTTTGTTAATATAAATAAGCCCCTTTTCTTTTTTTACGATGACCTCTGTTCCTTCTGGAAGGAATCTTGTTAGTTTCTCACCAAGGAGCTCTTTCCATTTTGGATTTACCTTATTTGTAAACTCTAACTCTTCAGTAGGGCTAACGTACTTATTAGCACTTGCTCCTTCAATAAAACGACCACCTCGCATTGGTAATTTCGATGCTGGGGATCTCGTAACATTTCTTGGGACAATTTTATGCTCAACCATATCGACTTGCTTTGGATGGGAAAAAGTCGTTTTACCTTCTTTCTTTTTCACCTTTATGACATTTCTTGTTTGTACTGGAGAAGGTTTCTTCTCTGTATGAGTTGTGTAGTAAACAACAAAACCAAATGCTAGAAAACTGAATAGAATAAAGATTTTTTTTATCATAAATTAGTCGATGACAATAAATTCAAAGTTAATAATTTTAAAAGGTCTACCACCAGCGTATTCATAGTCTAAGTAGTCGTCACCAGTCGGATTGGTAATCGTGTTAGGGTCAGACCAGCAATCTTCACAGTTGGTAAATCTAACTCTTAGGCGACAATTGAAAGTTGTACCTGGTGGAATCCAAGGACTAACTTCCATAAACATTAAATTGTTAAAATTAAACTCTGGAGTATCACCACCAGATACTGTCTGGGCCCAGGTCTTTTTTGGGTCTAGCTTTGAATAAGTGGACTGATCGGCACCTTCAACAATTCGAATAAAACATTCCTTATCGTTTCCACCTGATCCATCGAGACAATTGGAATCATCTAAACCAATTTTAGTCATAAGCTCATTTTGAAAGGCCCATTTTGTGGCATTATTCTCACTTACTTGAACCATACAAACAGGCTCGATACTTTCACCAGCGTCATCACCATTTTCACGAGTAATATAAGAACATTCCCCTGGATTAGTACCTGTTTCAGTACTCACATCAGCTGCACCTTCATTGGCCGTAGGGAAGTTATCTTCAAAAGTTCCACAGGGCTCTCCATCCTTTCCATGATCCCAGTCATTTCCAAGGACCTGCACACCTGCCATAGGCGTATTTGAGTCATTGTATAAGTTTAAAGCAACGCCTACGAACTCACCGGGTGAGATTGAAATATTTCCATTATTGTAGGGAAGACCATCTTCAATTTGGTCAGAGATTCCCGGTATTTGACCAGAGACTTTTAGCGAGTTAAGGGCAGCAACCATAGATTGACGATCATCAAAGATAAATGCTTCAGAAGCACCTTGAGTAGGATCAATTTTAATAAGATCTTTTGAAACAGTAACAGTCTTTACTTTATTAGAAGCAGTAACCACCGTATTTGTTCCAGAGTTACCTGAAGCAAGTGATCCGCCATCTTCGTTATAATTTTTAAAGAGAAGAAGACCATAGGAGTCTAGAAGTTGCTCGTAACCATCCATATCATAGTTCGTTCCGCCGCATCCCGTTCGTCCTGCTTTTCCATAAGTTAAAAGTAAATACTTTGATAGGACTTGAGTAAACTTTCTAAAGTTTACTGGGTTAGCGACTCTGTTCCAAGTTAAGGCATGATTTTGGGTTAAGTTCACATAGTTCGTTTGACCCGTATTTCCTGAAGCTGTTAAATCACCAAGCTCTAAAAAAGTCTCATATAAAAGGTGCATGACAACTTCTGTAGAAGCTGTTTGTGCCCAACTACATTTACTTGTGAGGTCTTTTACTAAGGCCACCATAAAGTGACTAATGATCTGTCCGGCATAGTGAACATCTTCTATTGGTTTATCAGGGAAGTTTGGATCATATAAAAGATAAGTAGGGTAGCTTAATCTTGAATCACTATTAGCGGCAATACCCGGAGCGTGAAGAGGATCATCTTCATCCATTGGTCTTGATTGTTGTATAAAACGACCGAGTCCCCATTCAGCGAAGTGAGTTCTTTGATTCATGATAAAAGACCAAAAATCCGCTAATCCCTCACCAATACTTCCTGCTTCATCATAAAAAAGATAACCAAGATCTGAGGCCGGAGTTACGCCAGCATCTCTATTACGTCCGTTCATAAGGACTTGATGAAAGGCATGTCCCATTTCGTGATAGATGACAGTATTATCTTGAGCAAATTTGACACTCGTTTCTTCAGAGTCAAACCCAAGACAGATCAAAAACTTAGAGGGGTTAAAAAAGGCTCTGTCTGCTTCCTTACAAAAGGCATTGGCCGTTAGCGGTCTTGTCATATCCCAATGTCCATGAGGATTTGGGTTTAGAGCATCCATAAAGAAAGTAGGAAACGCAGACTGATAACCAATACTTCCTTTTTTTACAAAAGAAGAAGTAAGTGTTGAGTGAAACTTGTCTGTGATTTGCATCATATGGCCAAAGGTCTGAACCTGTAACCACTCTGCTGTTGCCGTGTCATAGGCCCATTTCTTATCTGAGTTTTGTAGTGCCGAAATAGAGTCTTTATCTTCTCTCACTTTTATACAATTAGTGACTGGGAGATTAGAGTTATCACAGGCGTCTTCTAAAAATTGATTATTAGTAATAAAAGTGGTGTCACTTGTTAAATAACGATTAAGGTTTGTTCCTGCATCTAGAGAATAATTATTTGAAAGGATAATAGGGTTATCACTTAAGATTCTTCCATATCCAGTTGACACACTAGAAGGAGTATTAGCAATTCCACCAATTGTTTTTCGATTCCCTTTACTCGGGCTAGATAAACAAGATGTGAGGAAAAAATGACAAAGTACGAGGAGAATGATTCTTTCCCTGTGCTTTGTTACAAGCTTTTCCTTGGGTGTTTTGAATGAGAGATTATTAATTCCGTTTTTAATCTCTTGTTCCTCCGTGTTTTAGTCTAGGCTATTTACCTAGACTAAAGTTTCCTAACTGCGAGCTTTGACCCATCGGATCTAAGTTGAAGTCAAAACTATCACTAAAACGTCCAGCACTTGCTGTCGCTTCACAATCAATATCTTGGTATTCTGCCTGTCCCATAGCCGAAAGTGGGTCCTTCGCTGTATTTTGCTTAAGACTGGCAATAGCACGTCCAGCCGTTTTCATAGCTGAAGTGTTTTCTATGTCGTCATCTATTTTAACTAACGCAATCTTATCTGCTGTTCTTGTCGACTCAATTAATGATTTAATTCTAGTTGTACTACAAAAGCCTTTATCGCTTATATTCCTAGCTTTAGTAGCGGCTTCTCTAGCAATATTCTCCTTCTCGGCAGGTTCCGTTACTCCAGCGATACTAGATAAAAGAACTTGATTGGAAGCACCACCTTCAAAATACTCATTAAATTTATCCATTGCTGCTTTGTTGGCATTAGCTAATTTAATTCTATTTTTGATAAGAGCTACGAGGGAAGAGTTTCCTTCAACTTCTTCAAGGATTTCCTTAATATTTTCTTGACCATAACTTGAGGCTGAACTGATAGCTTCGACTTGTTCATCAGTTAGATTTCCGTAGGTTTTAAGTTGAGAGTCAATATCACTTAAAATACTTTCCGAATCAGACCCCTCACATTCCTCTTTGATGTAGTCCTTTCCACCATCTTCAAACTCATCATCTGAATTGTTTTTTTCATTTTGAGATTGGGCACAAAGGTTTTTGTAAGTACCAACCCATCTTCTAGCATCGTCAGAGACGTGTGAA
>JAGSHJ010000092.1 GCA_023954595.1 Bacteriovoracaceae bacterium
ATGATAATGAATATATTGTTCTCTCTTTTATCAGTCAAGAAATAATTATTAATTTTTTTAAATTTCTTTTTGATTAAACAAATTTCATATCTCGGAACTTGGTGATAAAATGGGGTAAAAAAGGACTTATATGGAATTCCTAAATGCCCTTTGGGGATATATTGCACTGTCAGCTCCTTATTTACTGCTAGGATTGACTCTATCAGGCTTCATAAAGCAGTTTATTCCTATGGAGAAGGTTAAGAAGTGGCTAGGCCGCGATAATTTCTCATCTGTAATGAAGGCCGCCTTTATTGGGGTGCCGCTACCTCTATGTTCATGTTCTGTCATACCAACGGCCGTGACTCTAAGAAAGTCTGGGGCAAGTAAAGCGTCTACAAGCGCGTTTTTGATCTCTCCACCTGAGTCTGGTCTCGACTCTATATCCGTCACTTACGCTATGATGGATCTTCCTATGACTATTTTAAGGCCTGTAGCTGCATTTTTCTCTGCAATTGTAGCTGGCCTCTTTCAGATGTTCTTTAATAAGGAAGAAGAAGTCGTTGAACAAACTCAGGAAGTTCAAAAAAGCTGTTGTGGTTCTGGTATGGCAAAGGAAATCTCAAAGGATCCAATTGGAACACAGATAAAAAACGCATTCAAATACGGTTTTAAAGACTTGGTTGATGACATTGCATTCTGGCTTTTAATAGGTCTTGTTTTGGGTGCTATTATTCAAGTTCTAGTTCCTGAGAACTTCTTTGAACTGATGAGTGTTAATCAAAGCCGCTTTTTAATATTGGCGGTAGGTATTCCCGTATATATTTGTGCATCAGCTACAACTCCAATTGCAGCATCACTTATTCTTAAGGGGATGAGTCCTGGAACAGCCTTGCTTCTACTTTTAGTTGGCCCAGCTACAAATGCTTCAAACATAATGGTCCTGCAAAAGTACATTGGAAAAAAAGGTGTGGCCTTAAATGTATTGGCAGTTGTATTGGTTGCCTTAGGCTTTAGTTTCTTTGCAGACTTCTTGTATACAAACTTTTTAGAGACCAATTGGGCGGTAGGTGATTTACACAATCACGCTCATATAACCTGGTGGGAGAAACTGTCTGGAGTGATTCTGTCGATCCTTATACTCAAAGGTGTAATGAAGGAAAAAGTTATTCCATGGTTTAAGAAAAAAGGGAGTGATTCTTGTTGCGGGTAAAGAGTGTCTTTATAACCGGAGCAAGCTCAGGGCTCGGACTTGAGCTGGCAAAGCTCTATAAATCCAAAGGTTGGAGAGTTGGTGCTTGTGCTAGAAGAGCAGATGTTTTGAATATGCTCAAAGAGAAATATGGGTTTGAGACCTATGCTGTGGATGTTGTGGATCGTGACCAAATGTCTCAAGCAATTGAAGACTTCTCAAAAGAGGGCCTTGATCTAGTGATTGCAAATGCTGGCAAGAGTTATGAGAAAAAAACAAGACTTCCAAACTTTAGCGTTGGGCGAGAGCTTATTGATATAAATCTGTTGGGTGTTATGAATACCTTCGAGCCTGCTGTGAATAAAATGTTAGAGCAAAATCATGGTCAGCTTGCGGCAATCTCATCAATCGCGGCCCTTAACGGTCTGCCTGGTGTTTCTGCCTATAGTGCATCTAAAGCGGCCGTGGCGAAGCTGTGTGAATCTCTAGGGCTTGATCTTGCTCGGGAGAATATAAGTGTAACTTGTATCTTTCCAGGCTTTATAGACACACCTTTGACACAGAAAAATCCTCATCCAATGCCCTCTATGATCAGCGTAGAGGAGGCGGCAAATAAAGTTTATGAAGGAATTTCAAAGAAAAAGCGAAAGGTATTCTTTCCTTTTAAATTCACCATGATGGTAAGAATTTTAGCTTTGCTTCCGAGATCCATTTACGCCAAAATTATGTCTATGAAAAAATTTAATTACTCACTTGAAGAATAGGGAGATACGACAAGATGAAAACACTACTAATTATATCCATGCTTACTTTACTAGGTGCCTGCCAAGAGAAAACTGAACAGACTAAGACCACTGGAGCAGCTGAAACTGCGAGTCAGAGTGCACTACCAACAGAAATTGTTGATCTTGAGGATTGCGATGACAAGATTGAAAAACTTGAAGAAGAGCCTGTAGAGATCAATCTTGGAGAAACGGCCGACGCAGGTTGTACGATCGAATAAATATCTAGGTTGTTCAATGCTTCAGGTCTTCCTATCATGGACTTAAAAAGGAAGGCCTTTATGCAAAGAACTGAAAAAGACTCGATGGGAGAGGTTCAAATCTCCCAAGACAAGTACTGGGGTGCTCAAACTCAGCGCTCCTTAGAAAATTTTCCTATAGGTCAAGAGACCTTTCCGTTCGAATTTATTCAAAATTATGCTTACCTTAAAAAGGCCTGTGCAAGAGCAAATGAGACTCTTGGCAAGCTTGATTCAAACAAGGCGAGTTCAATCTCCAATGCATGTGATGAAGTCATTGAGGGGAAGTATAATAAGCATTTTCCACTTAAAGTCTGGCAAACAGGCTCTGGAACTCAAACGAATATGAACGTAAATGAGGTTGTATCTAACCGTGCCACAGAGCTTATGGGTGGCAAATTAGGAGATAAACTCGTTCACCCAAATGACCATGTGAACATGTCACAATCTTCAAATGACACATTTCCAACCGTCATGCAGATGAGTTGTATTGTCCAAATTAAAAAACGTCTAATTCCTTCAATCGAGAACTTAATAAATTCCATTCGTTCAAAGTCTAAAGAGTTTAACGAAGAAATTAAAATTGGCAGAACACATTTGATGGATGCCGTTCCCATGACTTGTGGACAGGAGTTCTCTACTTGGGCCTGTCAGTTGGAGCAATCCCTTGATGGAGTTAAAAATTCACTCAGCTGGGTGAGTGAGCTTCCTATTGGAGGCACGGCAATTGGCACTGGCCTAAATGCATCTAATGAGTTTTCAAAATTAGTTGTAGAAAACTTAAATTCTTATTTAGGTATGAAGTTTGCGCCTCTAGATAATAAATTTTCTAAAATAGCGTCCCATGATGATCTATTGCACCTCAGCGGGTGTCTAAAAACAATTGCTTCTGCTTTAATCAAAGTTGCAAACGACGTTAGACTCTTAGGCAGTGGTCCAAGGTGTGGGCTTGCAGAGCTTCTACTTCCTGAAAATGAGCCAGGTAGCTCTATTATGCCAGGAAAAGTAAATCCAACTCAGTGTGAGGCCATGACAATGGTTTGTGCTCAAGTTGTTGGTAATGATGCTGCTGTGAGCTTTGGGGCCATGCATGGACAGCTTCAATTAAATACTTATAAGCCCTTGATGATACACAATATTCTAAACTCAATTAGACTATTGAGCGATGGGGCAGAAAGCTTTGATAGTAGATGTATTCAAGGCATAAAAATAAATACTTCCAAGCTTTTAGAGTACCGAGAAAAGTCATTGATGATTGTAACGGCACTAGCACCTAAAATTGGCTACGAGAAGGCCGCTGAGATTGCTCATAATGCCTATGAGAATGGAACAACCATAATGGAGGAGACGTTAAAACAAGAGCTTATGAGTGAGTCTGAGTTTCGCTCCCAGGTTGATTTAAGGCGTATGACCTAAAAATCTCTATCATTAAGAATCCTTAGTGGCCGAAACACTGTTAAATTTACACCTTTTCATCGTTGATGTTGTCAGCACAGACCTAGCTTAATAAAACCCCACTACACCAAGGGATAAGTGTACTTAATAGGGGAAATATTATGAAAAAACTCATTTTAGTGGCATTGGCATTTTCTGGCCTTGCTTCATTCGCAGCTCCAATCAGTCCGATCGTAGGCTACAATACTACAACTCATAATCAGTATGAGCTTAATACGTTTTGGAAAGAGATTGAAAGTATTAATTATAAAATGAAAGGCGACGATTGCTTTAAAAGAGCGATGATCTGGTCTTACAAATTGAACAAAAAGTATGGCGTGAAGTCTAAAAAAGTTTTCATGCACTACACTGACAAATTTAACCATGAACTAGATGACCAAGGTAGAACTGGCCTAGGCGCATTCTTTGGAAGAATTGTTTCTAGCAATGACGGATGGGATTTCCATGTTGCTCCTGCAGTAAACATCAATGGTCAGGACATGATCCTTGACCCACACCTTACAAAAGGCCCAAAAACTGTTGAGAACTGGGTTGATTTTCTAACTGAAAGAGGCGAGCGTCTTCTTAAGAAGAGACACTATGACCTTTTAAATGACCTTAGAAAGTATAGTAAGAAATCAAGAGGCTCAACAGATCGTGCTAAGTATAGAAGAAAAGCACAAGAAATTAGAGATACTCTTAAGAGATTAGGGCTTACAACTGACCGTAATCAAAAAGTAGATATCAAGTGTAAGAAGATTACTCATATTATGGAATTTGACCGCAGCCAACAAGATGCGTGGTGTTTCTACCAAGAAACTTCAATGTATTACTTTGGTCCACTTGAGCTTCGTTACCTAAACTACGGAAACATCAATTGGGACAAAAGACTTCCTGTAACTGACCTTAGTTTTCACAACGAGGACAACTATGCTGATGGAAGAAACTACGTTGTACGTGACTGGGATTATGAAAAGGTTGCAGGTTCCTTAGACGAATATAAATCTCGCTCTAGACCAGAGACAATTCGCGGCATTTAAGAATATATATTTCTTTATGAATATGCAGAGACCAGCTGAAAAGCTGGTCTTTTTTATTTGGGGAAATGTCTAATGGATGTAGAGCAAGTCGAGCATGAGTACAAAAAAGAGATTTGTAAGCAAGCTTCCAGAAACTTAAAAATCTTATGCTTACTCGGCATGGCCTTTTTCCCATTGTTTGCCATGTTGGATGCCAAAAACCATCCAGGAGTTGTAAAAGAACTCCTTTTTACTCGCTTAGTTGTATTTCTTTTTTTTACAGCCAACTATTTCTACATACGTAGAACTTCTTCAATCAAAAAACCAACTCTGTATTTTAGTCTGCTTGTTGCTTTTGGGGGAGCGGGAATAACCATAATTAATATCTTTATTGGTATGGAAAACAGTCCTAAGTTTGCTGGGATTATGCTTGTTATTTTGGCCGCATCAACTTTAAGTCTCACTGACGGACTTAGGACCTTCTTTCTCAATATTATACTGGTTATGACTTACGCTACTGGTGCTTTTTTATTCTTTGGAACTAAATTAATAAATAGCGGTGAGTTCTTGTTTGCTCTAGTCACTATGTCTACTACTGCACTAATAGGTGCTAGTGCCGCGCACTTAATAGAGAAGACTAGAAAAGAGCTTTTTTTTAGCTACTTTGAGAATAAAAGTGCAAAGGCCACTTTGAAAAAAGAGCTGAAGAGTAAGAAAAATACTCTTGATGAACTAGCTGAAGAAATTTCTACAAATAAGAAGCGACTTGAAAAAGCACTTCTTGAAGCTCAGAGTGCTAAAAATGAAGCAGAAAAAGCAATGAAATTAAGAGATGACTTTATTTCAGTTGCTTCTCATGAATTAAAAACACCACTGTCTGTATTGAAAACTCAATCAGATATCTTAAATATGGGACTTGATGATAAAACCTTGAGACTAACAAAAGAAGACACCAAAAAGATTCTCGAAAATTTTAATACCAATGTCGAGAGTATCAATCGATTGATCGATGATATGAGAGATGTAACTCGTGTTGAAAGCGGCAACCTTGATTTACATTCAATGAAGTTTAATCTCAATGAGTTAGTACAGAAGGTCTTAAATAACTTTAGCCTGTCTGATGGTGTCGACATAAAGCTTATTCAGCATCAAGTCGTCGTGGGGAAGTGGGATCCATTTCGACTCGAACAGGTTGTTGTTAACCTCGTTTCAAACGCCATCAAGTACGGGGGAGGCAATCTGCCTGAAGTCCATATTGATATTAAAGATGGTTTTGCTTGTATAGAAGTTGTCGATTTTGGAGCAGGAATCGCAAAAGAAGACCAAGAGAAAATATTTACAAAATATGGAAGAGTGAAAAAAGATGATCAGGTCTCAGGTCTTGGGCTTGGATTGTATATATCACAAGAAATTGTTCGATCTCACGGTGGGAGGATTTCGGTAGTAAGTGAAAGAGGCAAGGGATCTACTTTTAAGGTTGAAATTCCTTTGTAATAACAAACTTGCCGCAAGCTGCGACAAGTTTGTATTTGATAATTATTATTCTGCTGCTCTTGAAGAATCTGAATCACCCATAGTTATCGCTAATTCAACACGTCTATTCGCTGCACGGCCTTCTGTTGTTTTATTAGTGTCGATAGGATCTGTAGACGCCACTCCCAGAGTATTGATCCTTTGTGCTGGAACGCCATTTGATACCAAAATACTTTTCACTGTTTGTGCTCGTTCTTTGGAAAGTTTTTTATTGATGGGCTCACTTCCGGTTGCATCTGTGTGACCAATAATTGTGATGTTGTTCTCTGGGTACTTTTTTAATACGTCGGCCATCTCTTTTAGTCTGCTTCGTGCCTCAGAGCGCACCTGGCTCTTGCCTGTTTCAAAGGTTATATCTCCCTTTAGTTTTGTTATAATCCCTTGGTCAGTTCTTTGGGTCTCAGCGATCTCTTCAAGCTCTTTTGCCTGCTTGTCGAGTTTGTTTCCATAAGCTCCTCCGGCAATCCCGCCTAAGACACCACCAAGTACAGCTCCTTTCTTTTTATCTTTAGAAACAATTGATCCTGCTACCGCACCAACTGCAGCTCCAATTCCCGCACCTTTTTTTGTATTAATATTTTCATCTTTTTGACCCTCTGTGGTTGCACAGCTAGAGATTGTGATTGCGATGGCAAAGCATAATAGTTTTTTCATGTATCTTCCTTTGTTAATTAAACGAGCACTAGCTTAGTTCTAGGGCCAAATAAACAAAAGAGTGTCGAAGAAATTTAGAAGGAATTTGGGCCTTTACAAAAGTTGCAAGGCCCATTATTTGAAGTTTATTATAAGATTTCAGCAGGTGTTTTAGGACTTGAATTATCTAATATATGTAGATTGTAGATTCGTGAGAGTTCTTCACATACTTTGATACCACGAATACTATTACCTCTTTTGTCTAATCTTGGAGAGTAAACAGAGATCGCCATAAGGCCTGGCACTATCATTAAGATACCTCCTGAGACACCACTCTTTGCGGGAACTCCAATATCAAATACCCACTCACCACTGTAGTTATACATACCGCATGTAAGGATAATGCTTAATATATGTCTAAGGTTTGTAGGGGAGACACATTCTTTCTTAGTTAGAGGGTTAATCCCATTATTTACAAGTGTCGCGCCCATCATGGCCAGGTCTGTAGTTGTAACATTGACCGAGCATTGTTGGAAATATAGCTCCAGATCACTCTTTAGGTTTTTACCTAAGATCTGGTGGTGCTTAAGTAGGTGAGCAATTGCATAGTTCTTATCACCCGCATCTTTTTCTGATTTAAATGTAGGTGTGTGAAGTCGAAGCTTTCTACCAGCATAGTTTGATAGACAACTCAGAACTTCCTCGTCACGAGTTTTCTTGGTATCTGCATTAATTAAACTTGTAGTTGCTATTGCCCCTGAGTTTACCATTGGATTGTAAGGTCTTCCTTGGTCATCTAGTTTAATTACTGTGTCGAAGTCTTCGCCTGTGGGCTCGATTCCTACCTTGCTTTCAACAAAGTCATTTCCATACTGCTCAAGTGCTAGTCCGTAAATAAAAGGCTTAGATATTGATTGAATAGTGAAGTTTGTGGTTGTGTCGCCAACTTCTATTACCTTCCCATTGGCCATTGCAATGCTTATTGCAAACGCATCAGGGTTCACTTGTGAAAGTGCCGGGATAGAGTTATTCACCTGACCTGATCGGTCATTTTTGTATTTATCATAAAGACTTTGTAATTCTTGCTTTAGCTTCACATTCACCTCGTTTGATTTGATTATAGCAATCAAGCTCAAAAGGTTTTAGGGGCGGAAAATGATGCACTTATGCCTATTTTATGAGTTTATCGTAACGTTTTTTAAGTTTTGGGTTAATTTGCAGCACTCGAGATATTTGCCTATAGCGTATAAGTGATAATGGGGCCTCTCTATATAGATATTTAGATGTTTCTTGATTGAATGAGATCTGCTTAGTTTTTAGCAGCTCTTTCAGAGAGTTATAGATCGATATATCTTTTTTACTAAAATGTTTTTTTAAGTCCTTTTGGTCAATTGTAGAGATCTTTTGAAATTTCTTAGTGTTCATCTTGGCGGCTATTAGTTTTTCCAGCTCATTCATGTGCTCTATCTTTTTCTTGTTGAGAATCTTTACTATCTTTGAGTGTGTCTTGAGGTCTTTGTCCGGAATGTTTACATCTTTAGTTGTGATCTTTGCTTTTGAAGTTGGTTTTGCAAGTGGAATTTTGTTTTTTATCAGCTTCTTTAGATTTGATTGTGCCCTGGCCTTTATAGGCTTTATATTTTTAGCTGAAAGTTCGTTTCCTGGAAGACAAAGGGTTAAGGCGATCAAAATTGTGTACATAGAGAGTTCTCCTTAAATTAATAGGAGAAAAATCTCATGACCTATTTGATTAAGTCTACAGGTGTGAGTGCATTATAGGCCTGGTCTAGTTTGATTCTAACGATTGCCAATCTTAAACGTGGCAGAGAGGGTATATTGCGTGTCATATTTCTCAGACTCGTCAACATCAGCACTATTGTTATAAACCATAGTTGCACTTGCATTTAGAGCTGCAACTTTACCTAGTGTAATTGTGATTCCTGTACCCGCATATGGATCTAAATAGACTGGACGCTCTTCTGTGCGAGAAACACCACTTTCTTTGATGTCCAAAGTCTCTTGCTTGGCCCTGGCTCCAGCTCTAAGAAACCAACCAAAGTATTTACTCGTAAGCGGGTAGGATCTAATTCCAAGCATTGCTCTTTTTGTAACACTTGTTACTTCAGAGTCACTTGATGGGAAGCTATCAGTATAAGTCGATTGAGCTACTTCAAATTCTGCAGATAGAAGAGGCACGCCATAGAGTGCACTTATTCCCAAGTATGTTTTTGTAATCTGGCTAGCTGGAGCTGGGTATTCTCTTCGAGTCGTCTCCAAACTATAGACTGGTTGAATCTTTAACTCTGCAGCACTTGCTTGTGCTACACCCATAATTGCCAAAATTGTTAAAACCTTTTTCATCCGGAAATTATCTCATAGAGGAGGCCAATATAAAGATCCGGAATCATTTGCCCAAAAAAAGGCCTCCGAAGAGGCCCAAGTTACTAATTTTTATGAATTTTGAGTCTGTTGCTGTTGTTGTTGCTGTTCATCCTCATCTTCATCTCCGTTATCATCTCCACTTTCGTCACCATTGTCGTCGCCATTGTCGTCGCCATTGTCATCACCGTTGTCATCGCCATTGTCATCGCCGTTATCGTCGCCATTGTCATCGCCGTTGTC
>JAGSHJ010000042.1 GCA_023954595.1 Bacteriovoracaceae bacterium
AAAATAATCTTAGTACACAGACCGTGAAAACTATAAAGTGAGCGGTATATATAAGATAATGCCTAGACATACTATAAACAACGATTCACTCACCTTTATTTTAATTGCACCATCTACTCATTGGACTAATACTCCCCCCACTAAAAAACAGGAGAAATTAAAAATGAGAATTAAATCACTACTAGCACTTACAATGGGCCTACTCTTCTTTTCCCAAACGGCCTTAGCAACCGCATCGGTGACCTTTACCAGTGGGGAGGATTACGATCAATACTCTTACATATCTCAAGATCACAAGGCCATAAAGGACGTTTTTGACAGGCTCGTCTATAAGTTAACAGTAGAATGGGATCAAAACGACTATGTAATTAAGGCACAAATAATCGAGGAGTTTGACAATGACATGCAAGGTTTAGCTGAGCAAGGAATTTCAAAGGACTCCATATTTAAATATGTAGAAGGTTCAATTCTTGAATCCAGTGACAAAGAGAGCTTCAGAAATCTTTTAAGCACATTAAAGCTTCAAGGCATCTCTAGTGAAGAAAGCATAGTAAACATAATAGATTACCTTGGAGACTCAAATATGACTGGTGCGACTTTCGCTAGTTCTATAAATGGTAATGGGAGTACTTATGCCCTAATCGCTGTGATTTTTGTCGCCGTGGCCTATTTAAATATTAATCGTATCGAATTTTAATTGTTCTGGATGGATATCAATTGGTATCCATCCCTCAAATATCTTGAGCTAAATCTTCATAGATAACATCACACAGTTCTTTGGCAGCAAGAAAAGAAAAACTGAATGCGTTTTTATAAAGGCCAATCACCCCATAGCTGCCTTTAGACAACTTCCCCCAAAAAGGCGTTCTCTTGGCACCTTTAAAACGAATTCCATGATGAGTCGGCCAATCCACTCGTGGTGGTAGATCCCAATGAGTAAACTGAGATTTTACATACTCAAATATTTCGTTGACCTCTTTCTCCATTGGAACTTGGATAGCACTGTCGTTCTCCGATGTAGATCCAATTAAAAGGGTCTTATCTGAAGATCTATATATTAAGTGCTTACTTTCTAGTGCATAGCTAAAGCTCTGTGGACCTAAATCAAATTCAGTTCCCAAGTATGTCCCACGAACAGGCTTAGATCGTTTGAGGTAGTCTGCAATTTTCTCATCATCAACTAATTCAGAAAAGTTTTGTGCCAAATAACCAGTGCATATAACAATGGCGTCAGCCTTGATCTGGGCACCTTTTTGCGTTTTCACAATATGTGAAGGACCATCTAGGGTGATTTCTTTTACATAATCATCCATAAATTGAGAGTTTTTAAACTGGTCGACATGCCATTGGTAGAGCTTTTTAGGTTCAATGATGTAGGCCTTGGAGCAAACTCCATGCATTTTGCGAGTGAAGTTAAATTGACCTATTTTATTAAATTCTTCCCATTGCCCAAATCGACGTTGCCATTTCTGTGCATTTTGACCTTCTGGATCCCAAAATTGCCACTCATGAGCGACATTTACACCATCAGGGGCTTCGCTTTCAAAAAAGGACTCAAATTCTAAATGAGAATCGTACATTAAATCACCAAGATTGGAGATCCCCTTCTGGACTCCTCTTAGGCAATTAATCGCTGTAGTCCGGTAAGAGCATTTAGGTGCAAAGTCCTCTGAACCAATCCTAATGATATTTAGGTCAATAAATTTTTTTTCCAATTGGGCATTTACGCGCCAGGCTGCCACGCCATTTCCCACTATCACAATGGTTTTTGTTGTTTTCATATCGTGAATTTAGCATAGATATTGCCATTTGTGAGAGCATTCATTATCGTATTGATTCTTAATTTTTTAACCTAACAAAGGGCTTACATGTCACTGGATACCAAAGCGCTGGCCTATGCGGCACAAAAAACTGAACTTGACCTAAGAAAGGTCATGACTACTGTTGACCTACTAGTTACTCAAGAATGCACAATTCCATTCATTTCTAGATATAGAAAAGAAGCAACTGGTAATCTTGATGAAGTTCAGATCAGGGCCATTAAAGACGCCTACGAAGAATATATTGAGATGGAAAAACGTCGTGAATTCATCTTGGACGCTATTAAGAAACAAGAAAAGCTTACCCCAGAACTTGAAAAGAAAATTCTGGCAGCAGACACCCTTAATAAGCTAGAAGATCTCTACGCTCCATACAAATCTAAACGAAAAACCAAAGGGACTATTGCCAAAGAGAAAGGCCTGGAGCCTTTGGCAGATTTCATTTTAACTTCTAAAAAGTCATTTGAAGAATCAATGGAAGAGCTTAAAAAGCAATTTGTTGACTCAAGTGAAGGCAAAGTTAAAGATCTAAAAGAAGCTCTTAATGGGGCATGCGATATCTTAATCGAAAACTTTGCTCAAGACCCAGATCTTAAAGAAGACTTGAGAAAAGACTTCTGGACACGTGGTTCTGTAAAGTCTGGCAAGAGAAAAGACGCTGAAAAGATCACAGACTGGGACAAGTTTAAAGACTTTTTTGAATTCGACGAGAACGTTGAGAAAATTAAAGATCCTAGAAACACCCACCGCTTCTTAGCAATGAGAAGAGGTATGAACCTTAAAGTTTTAAAGTTGGAAGTTACTATTGATCCAGAGCTTGCTTATCAAAAAGTTGAGGCACACATGTTCCCTGACAGTGAAGGCCTTGGTAACTACGAATTACTTCAAAAGCTTGGAAAGAAAGCTTATGACAACTCTATAGCGTCATCACTAGATCTAGAGCTTAAGAGTGAATTGAAAACAATTGCAGACAATGCAGCAATTGACGTATTTGGCGTAAACCTTAAAAACCTACTTCTTCAACCATACCTAGGTTCTAAGGCCGTTTTAGGTATTGACCCAGGGATTAGAACTGGATGTAAGGTTGTTGTTGTTGATGACACAGGTAAGTACGTTGGAGACCATGTCGTATATCCATTTGCTCCTAAATTTGATGTAAGTGGCTCAAAAGTTATTCTAGAGAAGCTTATTGAGGCCTTCAAAATTAAATATATCGCTATTGGAAATGGTACAAACGGAAGAGAGACTCTTGAATTTGTAGAAGACAATATTGAAGCGGTAAAGAACGGCGAAGTTAAGGCATCTATGATTAACGAGTCTGGTGCATCGATTTACTCTGCTTCTGACATTGCTAGAAAAGAATTCCCAGACAAAGATGTTACTGTCAGAGGTGCTATCTCAATTGCAAGACGTTTCCAAGATCCGCTTGCTGAGCTTGTTAAGATTGATCCTAAATCAATCGGTGTTGGTCAATACCAACACGATGTTAACCAAGTAAGACTTAAAAAGTCCCTAGGTGCAGTAGTTGAAGATTGTGTTAACTTTGTTGGAGTTGACATTAATACAGCATCAGCTCCTCTATTGAGCTATATCTCTGGTATTGGCCCATCAATTGCTGAGAATATCGTTAAGACACGTGAGAAAAAGGGTGTTTTCAAATCTCGTAAACAGCTTTTAGATGTAAGTCGCTTTAGTGAAAAGATCTTCCAACAATCGGCCGGATTTTTAAGAATCTATGGTGGTGAAAACCCTCTTGATGGAACCTTCATTCACCCAGAGCAGTACTCTTACCTAGAAGCATGGGCAAAAGAGCAAGGCACTGAAGTTAATGCCCTTGTTGAAGATAAAGAAATCATCGCAAAGCTTGCACAAGACCAGCAGCTAAAAGATAAAGTTGGAGAGCTTACTTTCCAAGATATCGTTAAGTCTCTAAAAGCACCTAAACAGGATCCGCGTTCAGAGTTCAAGCCTGTTGAATTCAGAAAAGACGTTAGAAAAATAGACGATCTTAAATCTGGCCAATGGTATACGGGTGTTGTTAACAACATCACAAACTTTGGAGCATTTGTTGATCTAGGTGTAAAAGAGTCAGGTCTATTGCACGTATCTCAGATTGCTGATGAATATATTGAAAACCCGATGGATAAGCTCAAAGTTGGAGACAAAATCAAAGTTCGCGTTCTTGAGCTTGATTTGGATCGTAAGAGAATTAGTCTCTCTTGCAAGAGTGATGGCTCTAGCGATGCTCCAGCTCCTAGTGCTGGTGCTCCAAGAGGAAATAGACCTAAAAGAGCTCCAATGCCTCCAAAAGACATAAAAAACAATGCTTTTGCAGGTCTTAAGGGTCTAAAGCTTAAATAGAGGCAAAAGTTTCTTTTTATAAGAGATTATTGGTCAATTTTGGTATCATATTATCATGAGCAAAAAAGTTTATGAGATCACCGCCAAAGTTGACCAAAATCTTAAAAGTAAGTTTGAAGAGGCAGAGAAACGTAAAGTTTCGATTCAGGATTTCATTCAAGACTTTATTCAGCAATTTGTTTCTGATCAAACAAAGAAGGCCTACATTGCTGATCTTAAAAACTTTTTTGAGTTTCTAAAAAAAGGTGATGTAACAATTCACCATCCAAACCAAATTAAAGGTCACCACTTTCAGTTCTACAGGGATGAACTAATCGAAAACGGCTACTCTAGTGCCACAATAAATAGACGTCTTGTGGCCATTAGATCATTTATAAAGTGGGCCATGGCCTGCAAGCTTATAGATTACAATCCACTAGATATTGTTAAGCTTCCGAAGGTTCAAACTGAATCTCCAACACTTGCGTTCGACGATCAAGAAGTACTGGACATGATCAATGCCCCAGATACTTCTACCATGACAGGAGCAACACATAAGTTAGTTATGACTTTGTTGTTCTCATTGGGACTTAGACGCTCTGAGCTTGTTAATATTAAAGTCGATGATTTAAGAAAAGAGAGAAAGCATTGGGCCGTACGAATTAAAGGTAAGGGTGGAAAAGAGAGACACCTACCATTAGCACCACCTGTTTTAGAAGCAATCAAAGAGTATACTGATAAAATGGTTGGCTTTGGGGTTCAGTACTCCCCTGGTGATTATCTTTTATGCACCCAAAAAACTCGCTATAAAAATACTCCGATGTCGGGAACGACTGTTTATAGAATCATTGAAAAGTACGCCAAGGCCTGTGGCATCAATAAAAAGGTGTCTCCACACTCTTGTCGAGCTACCGCAATATCACACTTATTAGACACGCAAAAGACTCCCATTAGAGACGTTGCGATCTTTGCAGGACATTCCAAGATTACAACTACTGAGAGATACGATAAGCGACGAGAGGGTCTTGATAACTCTGCCGCTTACGATATTGATTATTCTTCAGACAAGGTTTCTTAGACAATCTTTCTAATATTCCCAATGAAGGATTCATTTTCTTTTCTGAAAAAGCTAAATGAAAAATAAGAAAAGATACTAGCAACCAAATATGGAACAACGAAAGAGCTGATTGTGCCAAAGCTAGTAATCTTAACGGGCATAGAGCGTTCCACGAAAAACTCAGGCATAAAATTTATCTGGTTGTTCGAGAGAATATACAAAAGTCCCAGAGCGCTTCCAAGACCTAAAAGACAAAACGTCAGACTTAGAAACTGCGTGAACATAAATGAGAGTCTCATCACGTCTTTTTTACTTATCCCTAATACCCATAGGCTCATCAAATCAATTTTAATTTTATCAAAAAAGATTAGAAATCCACTAGTGATACAAAGGGCCACAAGCAAGGTCATACTGATAAAGAGAAATAGCATCACATTTGTTTCAAGGCCTAAGGCCCATACTAATGATTGGTTCTTTTGTTCCCAGCTTTTGAAAACTCTTTTAGGAAAAAGCTTTTGAGCTGCCAGAAAGTCGGCCTCATTATAAAATCTAATTTTATTATAGCCTCTTTTTCGAACCAGATTCTGAACTAGGCTTGCACGAGTCCAGGCATTAACAGAATCGACTTCTGTAAGCTCACTCATATAAAAATCACTCACTCCCTCACTTATATAGCGTGGAACATCTCCAAAGAGTCTATCCAAGTGTGAAGGTGAGATAAATTGAAGTGTTGAGCCAAAGTAAGCATTTAAAAGCGAAGACAAGTCAGCACCAAGAATGATCCCGCTAGTATCTTTTTTAACTAAAAACGGTGGCATACCAGAGCTGAAATCAACTCCATGCAAGATCACAGGAGATATGAACTTTCCCTTTTTGGCCATGAGTTCGATTTCATACTCAGGATAGAATTCAACACTGTTTTGCCTGAGTGTATTAAAGATTTTCTTGTATGGCTCATTTTCAGACATGATCATCTCACCATGGCCTAGTGCCTTCTTACTTCTGGCGATAAGTCCAGATTGGAGGCCACCCATGACTGATTGAATAATCAATAAAGAGAACGATGACAAAAACAACCCGGCGACGGCTATAAATAATAGCCTTTGCCGAGTTTTAGATTTGAAAATATAACCAAAAAAGTATTTATAAAAATATAGATTCATTAGATCTCGTAAAACTTTTTATTCTGAGAAACAAGATCTTTTAGAAGTTGTGAAGTTCCGTATCTATGAGCATCAACACTTTGTGCAAACTTCTCAAGAGATTCAACAATACGATCTAATCCTTCACTATCTGCATATTTAAGCAGTCCACCTCTAAATGGAGGAAACCCAATTCCAAAAATAAGTCCTAAATCTACTGTGGCAGCATCATCGACAATTTTATCTTGTAGAATGAAAGCGGCTTCATTAATCATAGGAAGAAACATTCTCATTTGAAGTTCCGTCTCACCCATGGACTTATTCTCTTTTGGAAGTAGCTCTACCATCTCAGGGTTCACGCCCTGCTGCTTTCCATCTTCATCGTATAGGTAGAAGCCCTTCTTGTTCTTTTTACCAAGAAGTTGTTTCTCAACGGCCTTAACAGAAAGAGCACTCGCTTTGTGTCTCTCTCCAAGCCCACTTTCCATAATTTCACCAACATGGGCGCCAACATCAAGTCCGACTTCGTCCATTAAACGACATGCACCCATTGGCATACCAAAGTTTAGTGAAGCTTTATCAATTGCCTCAATAGATACACCTTCTTCAAGAAGGTAGGCAGCTTCATTTAAAAATGGGGCCAAAATTCTATTGACTAAAAATCCAGGCCCGTCATTTACGACAACAGGTGTCTTCTTTACATCTAGTGCCCACTTATAAAGTCTTCTAATTGTTTCGTCACTCGCTTTAGGGTGTCTGATAATCTCGACTAGTGGCATTTTATTAACAGGGTTAAAGAAGTGTAGACCTGCAAATCGCTCTGGGATCTCCAATGCTTTTGACATTTCCTCAACACTTAAAGATGAAGTATTGGAAGTAAGTAGACAGTCTTCTCTCACTTGCTTCTCAGCTTCAGCAAAAACTTTCTTCTTAACATCAATATTTTCAACAACCGCTTCAACAAGAAGATCTACACTCTTAAAGCCATCGTAATTGAGAGTTGGTTCAATTGAGCGCTGTGCTCTTTGAAACTCGTCTTCACTCATTCTGCGTCTCTTAACAGCTTTTCTAAAAACGGATGAAGATTGCTTGAGACCAAGTTTTAGACCTTGTTCACTTACATCTTTCATAATTGGAGCTTGGTTGTTTTTAGCAAATAACCATGCAATTCCACCACCCATTGTGCCGGCACCTAAAACGCCACCTTTTTTAACAGGCCTAATCTCATCCTTCTTATCCATTTTCTTTGCATTATCTTGAAGGAAGAAAACATGCTGCAAGTTCTTTGATTGAGAAGTCTGAGACAACTCTCCAAATGCGCGAGCTTCACTTGCAAGATAGTTATCACGTTTTTTCCCATGACTTGTCTCTAAATGATCTAGTATTTTAAGAGGTGCTGGATAGAAGCCTTTTGTTGTCTCTAAGACTTTTTCACGCGCCTTTTGGAAAATTACTTTTCTAGCAATGAAATTATCAGCAGCTGCATGGGTAAGAGTTTCAGATATAGACATCTTGTGATTGGCATTTTTGAATAGGTACTCACTTGCCAGAGACATAAGTCTCTCTTTGGGCATCATAAACTCAATAAGCCCAAGCTTTAGCGCTTTCTTTGCACGAACCTGCTTACCAGTCAAAATTAAATCCAAAGACTGTGGAAGACCTATTTTTTTAGGCATGCGATACGTTCCACCAAACCCAGGTAGAACTCCAAGCATAACTTCCGGCAGGCCAAAAGAAGTTTTACCATCATCACTAGCAGCAATTTTATCACAGGCCAGAGCAAGCTCCATTCCGCCACCTAGGCATAGCCCGTGAACTAGTGCCATTGTCGGAACTTTTAAATCTTCAATTTTGTTGAAGACATTTTGACCTTTCTCACAGCCTTCAACAGCTTGCGCTTCAGAAGATAATGATTGAATGACCGAAACATCCATTCCTGCCAAAAAGCACTCATCCTTATGAGAAAATAAAATAAGACCCTTAGCTTCTTTATCCTGTGCTACTTGATCAAGGGCCTGGTCCAACTCTGTCAGACTTGTCTCTGTTAAAACAGTCATGGACTTTTCTTCATTTAGACCAAATCCGATATAAACAATATTTTCTTTTTTCTCGTAACTTATTTTTGTAAAGCTCATGCCTTATCTCCCGCTTGCAAATTTTCAACAATAACAGCTCCACCTTGGCCGCCACCAATACACAAAGATGCAATTCCATACTTGCCACCTCTGCGCTTTAGCTCATGAGCAAGAGTTACAACTAGTCTTGATCCAGTAGAACCAACAGGGTGACCAAGAGCGATAGCTCCGCCATTCACATTTAGTTTATTGCGATCGATCTCACCAAGAGCGTCTATGCCCCAACGTGCAGCGGCCTCTTTATCTTTAGCAACTTCTAGACATGCTAGAACTTGAGCAGCAAAGGCCTCATTGATTTCAATTAAATCCATATCTGCTAAAGTCATGCCCGTTCTTTTTAAGACACCATTCATTGCTAGAGCAGGGCCTAATCCCATTCTCTCTGGCTCAAGTCCATGGAAATGAAAATCAACCATTTTTGCCATTGGCTTTAAATTATATTTCTCAACCGCTTCTTCAGAACACATAAGCCACATACTTCCACCATCAGTGATTGGGCATGCATTACCTACAGTTACGGTTCCCGTTCCCTTTTCAAAGTACGGTTTAAGCTTTCCTAGTTTTTCAATTGTAGAAGTCGCTCGTGGTCCAATGTCATCAGAGACAAGATCATCCAATTTATCTCCACCAATAATAGGTAGGATTTCATCTTTAAATCTTCCTTCTTCCTGTGCCTTGATCGCACGGTTATGAGACTCATTAGCAAATTCGTCTTGCTCCATTCTAGAAATACCAAACTCTCTGGCCAATACTTCTGCAGTCTGTCCCATGTTTAATCCACAGAATGGATCTGTAAGTCCTTGCTCAATGGCAATGACAGGACTTAAGTGAGGAATTCTAAAAGTTGTGGCAACTTTAATTTTATCCTTTGGAGTTTTTGCTTTCATCATCTCAAAGAAAAACTCAGTCATTTCTTTTTTATAAAGAAGTGGCATCTGAGACATATTCTCAACACCACCAGCAAAGATGATATCTGATCTACCGCTGGCGATTTTAACAAATGCTTGAGATAGAGCTTCCATACCCGATGCGCAGTTTCTATGGACGGTGTAGCCGCTCGTTTTTTTATTCAGTCCCGCTTCAAGAGCAATAACTCTTCCAACATTTGGATACTTTGCCGGGTTACCAGTGTTTCCAACTATAACTTCATCCACTTCATCAGTAGGTAAATTAAATTTATCCATCATGTGACGAATTAGGCCATGGCCTAGATAAGGAACCGGCACTTCTTTAAGCGCAGTACCACTTTTTGCTTGAGGCGTTCTAAGGCCTTCCACGAGATAAACAGGTTTCATATTGACTCCCTCAATTATTAGCAACTTCTGTTTATTTTAAATGATTTAGGTGATTTTACAAAGGAGGTTTTTAACATTTGTTTAACCCGACCGGGATGTTCGGGCATAAAAAAACCCTCCACTATGGAGGGTCTTATTTTCGAGGTTGGAGTGCTGATTCAATTAGAACTGAATCAACATTCCTGCAAATACACTAAACATGTTCGCGGAGATAAGTTCGTTGTTCAACTCCTCCAATCTTTGTTGATCCGGGCCACTTGTTGCAGACTCGCTGCTAAGGTTGCCACCAAGACCTCTTGAGTATTGAAGCTCAAGGTTCATACCGATATTCTTTGTGAATACCACCTCAGAACCACCAACAAGCTGAGCTTTGATATGGCTTGAGATTACTTCTTCGTCTCCAAAGCGGGCAACGTTTTGTTGTTGGCCATTTTGGTAAGTGTAGCTATGGTTAGTGTTGTCCATATAGTTCATTGAAGAACGGTTATAAGACAATCCAGCACCCATATATGGTCTAAATCTATTCGTTTTTGTTACAAAAAACTTAGAGTACAACTCAAAACCTAGGTTAGAGTATTCAACTTCTCTACCACCAGCATAAGCGCTTGAGTAGTCATCGTAGTTGTAACCAGACTGGTAGTAACCTTTGTAAGCGTTAGCGAAGTCTGTTGTCTTAAGACTTCTATAACCAAAACCAAGGCCTACGCTGAATCTTTCTGTAATATCAGATTCAACTCTAATACCAGCGTCAATATTTGCTTCCAAACTTTCGTTTTCAGAGCTAATTGCTGTCATACCTGAGTATGGAAGTACTTTAATTACATCACCCATTCTACCAGGAGTTGATACACTTGCCTCAACCTTCTGTGGTGCTGCTTGACCAGTACTTACTTTATCAGATCGACGGCCTCTTACGAATTCATCACAATCCGGATCAGCTTCGCTTTCTTTCATAAGACAGTCGATCTTCTTATTAAATCTATCTATCGTGTATTGAGATTCTTTTCTCTCATCAATCATTTCTTCAGTTACATCAGCAAGCTTTTCTGTAGTACGAGAAAGCTCCTTGTACTTCTTGCCTTTTTGCTTGTTCACCTGAATGGCCTGCTTTTGTTTTCTAAGCTCATTCTTTACAGTCTCAAGTTCATGATCTGTTGCAGGTGCTTCCTTAATGTATCCGTTGATGTCAATCGGATCTGAGTTAAGGATTGAGTCCTCATTGGCCATTGCGCCTGTAAGTGTACAAGCAGCTGTTGCCAACGCTAATAAAACATTGCGTAATTTGCTGTTGTTCGTCTTCATAGTTTTTGCTCCTCGAAAATTAAATCTTGCCTTTGAAGCATATCGAAAACCGACACTGCGCAACATATTTTTTCTTAATGGAGGAAATAATTACACTGATTGTTTAAACTTTTTACACGCTTATCTACGTGGTTTCGGGCACTTATCGCTTGATGGTAAATCTTTTATACCTACCATTGTAATTTCCACCCTCGAACATGGTGCTAAATTCGCCTAAATAAGTTTTGATTATACCGTTTGGACCGGAGACTAGGTTCTCTTCAAGGGTTTTGAAAAGCGATACTGTGATCACCGCCACGACAGCAAGAAGAAGAATGTATTCGACCATTGTTTGACCGGCCTGACCTAGCTTTTCCATGAGATCATTGTCTCAAAAACCCTCATTCATTAAAAGCTGGGTCAATGATTGCCTGTTTTAGCGTGTGAAAATATTCAATAGATAGCCAAAATAGCCGAGGAAACGACCTCTAAGTGGGCCACAGTAGATAAGCTTTTTAACAGCACGCCCTTGATAGTGGCATTCTGAACCCAAATCTGAATGAATCTTCAATCTCTGTGAGCTTAGGCTGTTTTTTACATTCTCTAACCAAACATCTTTGCCTTGAGTAAATGAAATTTGCGAGTCCCAGTCAGTTTTATTTAGGCCTGGAAATATTGAATTTAGAGATTGATATAAATCTTCGGAGGCCCTTTTGAAGTGAAAGCTAGGCTTTGCACCCTCATAGCTCGCAAACACATAATTTGCATGCGCTACACTATTGTCATCTATTACAACTTCCCAATGTGGAAAGTCTGTTCCCATTCTATCTGATGGGGAGAAGATGATTCTCTTGCCAGTGAAGCGCTCAGAAAACTTATGCTTAATAGGACAGGACACATTTATACTTTCATAAACGGTGGCCTCATTTACACATTTAAATGGAAGTTCTTCTCCAAAGTGTCCAAATAGAAAAACCTCACGGGACTTTATTAACCCCTCAAAGCTATCCAGCAGAATGTACTCTAAATTCCCTTTATAGATCTCAAAGTCTTGAACTTTTGCTGTCTTAGATTTGCCCCCCATACTCTTATAAGCAAACATAAGCTCTTCTTCCAAGCTCTTAGTATCTACGTTATAGCGAGGTGATAAAATAGAAGAGAGTAAGTATCGTGACTCTTCATCAGATAAAACATTGGACAGAAGTGTTTGAAAAAGCGCCTGGAGAATATAGTGAAGCTGATTCGTAATTAGTTTGTCATTTTTTAGATAACTTAGGAATCTGTTGAAAATCGATTCCAATGGCTCAGAGTTTCCGGCGAATAAGCTCTTTAGATCAACATTTTGATTTTCAAATGCCTGTGCCACAGTTTTTGTAAAAAATGCGTCAACTTGAGCGTCAAATGTCTCAGGTACAATTTGTTCAAGGCCTTCAATAAACTCAGTAGAAAAGCACTCCGGTAGCTTACGGGCCAATTCTTTGATATTTGAAAATGGGCTTGAGCCAAGTTCAATCATTTTTTCATTGAGGAAAACCAGGGTATTACTTTGTGAGACGAACTGCTCTATTCGACAAAGACAATCAATATTGTAGTTGCGTCCAAGTGCTTCTAGAGACTTTTTTTCCAACTCTCCGATATTTGTGTTCCACTTGTCACCCAATTGAAAGCGCTCATCATCTAAAATCATATTTTGAGCGTTATGACGCTCTTTTTGAACAATAGCAAAAATAATAGAGACGTAGGACTTACCTATAATCACGCTATCATATGAATTAGACAGTTCCATTGGATTCCTTTTTTACAATACCGAGCCACTGAAGAACATCGCCACGCTTTTGCTTGGATTGTTCTTTAAATTTGGAAATATCCGATAACTCGATT
>JAGSHJ010000555.1 GCA_023954595.1 Bacteriovoracaceae bacterium
AAATAAGTTTACAACTATTGACTGTAATCAACTTCTTTCAGATGTAACTGATAGTCTTATTAAAAAAGAAATCGTTCTTGTCACCAAAGATGGCAAACTTTGCAATATCTTGACCGACATCGATATTCTTCACTTTATCAATGATAAGGAAAGTAACTAATGGCCAAGAATACGAAAGACCTGCATTTTTCAAGTAAAGTTATTCACGTAGGTGGAGAACCAGATAAAGAAACCGGCGCAATAATGCCTCCTATTTATCAAACTTCAACCTATGTTCAGAGCTCCCCAGGGGTTCACAAGGGTTATGAATACTCAAGATCTCACAATCCTACGCGATCGAGACTTGAAGAGTGTCTAGCGTCTCTTGAAAATGGAAAGTATGCCCTTGTTACATCTTCTGGATTATCTGCGGCAATGCTTGTTATGCATATGATAGGGGCCGGAGAAAAAGTCCTCTGTGGAGATGATCTTTACGGTGGGACATATCGAAAATTTACAACAATCTTTCATGAGCTTCATGATTTTGATTTTGTCGATATGACAGATCTAAAAGCACTCGAAGCAAAAATGAAAGAATTTAAGCCAAATTTTCTTTGGCTCGAAAGTCCTACAAATCCAATGCTCAAAATTACCGATATAAAGGCAGTGGTAAAACTAGCTAAGAAATATAAATGTACCACTCTAGTGGACAATACTTTTTTGAGTCCCTATTTTCAAAAGCCATTGGATCTTGGAGCAGATATTGTCTTACACTCCATGACCAAATATATTAACGGTCACTCCGATGTGGTGGGTGGTTGTCTCATTACTAGTAGCAAAAAAATGTATGACAAACTTTGGTACCTTCAAAACTCAATTGGACCTAGCCAAAGCCCTTTTGACAGCTGGTTAGTTCTTAGAGGAATCAAAACTCTTGCAATTAGAATGAAAGCTCATCAAGAAAATGCAAAGAAGATTGCAGCTTGGTTAGAGAAGCATCCTCAAGTTGACTCGGTTATATACCCAGGTCTTAAATCACACCCTCAACACAAGATTGCAAAAAAGCAACAAAGTGGTTTTGGTGGAATGATTACTTTTTTCTTAAAAGGAAACTTAGCAAAAAGTAAAAAGTTCTTAAGCAAAGTAAAACTTTTTGCCTTGGCTGAGAGTCTCGGCGGAGTTGAAAGCTTGATTGAACATCCTGCGATAATGACTCACGCATCTGTTCCAAAGGCCAACAGAGAGGCCCTTGGGATTCATGACAATTTGATTAGATTATCAGTTGGTATTGAAGACGTGGATGATCTTATTGCCGATCTTGAAGTTGCTTTTAAGTCAGTAAAATAATTTTAAAAATCACTTCCGCCTGTATTTGAAGTTGAAGAAGGGGTTGATTCCGCTTTTGGGGTTTCTGCCATAGACTTATCTACACCTTCTTCTGTCTTCCCCTTCAGTTCCGAGGGTGCAATTAGCGGTATTGTTCCAGGAACTTTTAAGCCTCCGCCGTGGCGAGATAAAACTTTCCCAACACCCAAGTAGGATTTAACTAAAAGATAGGTACAATAGATTCTTCCGTGATCTGTATTAAGATTTTC
>JAGSHJ010000443.1 GCA_023954595.1 Bacteriovoracaceae bacterium
ACTTCTTGACACTCTTGACCCAGGAGTATTCTCAAGAAAGGCATACCGCGCAGCTCTTAACAAGTTCGCGCAAGGTGTAGAAGTAAAGAAGAAGAATAAATAAAAGCATTTTTTGGGAAGGCGAAAGCCTTCCCATGCTTTTATTCGACCATGCCCCTGCAAACTAGGGAATATTGAAAGTAACAAAAATAAAAAAACGGAATCAATGACAAAACTAACAACAATCCTATTCACTCTTTTGTTATCTTTTGCTGCCTCAGCAAATGATACTGTTCTAGAAGCAGTTACAGAACTGAGCAAAGACGCAAAAAGATTAGAGAAGCAAATTGCTGAGTATAGTCGCCCCCTTCGCATGGGTAGCCGCCGAGAAAAGCGAACCATTGTTATGGATTGGAAAAAAGAGGCCAGTGAAAAGGCCAGGACTCTTAGAGGCGAAGTTTTTCGTCTTAAAAAAGATCTAGAAGTATCACTTTCTGATACAAACTCAAAATTAGATCCAAGCTTATTACAAGTACATCTTAAAAAAGTTAATAATGCTTTTGAAGTTCTCCTTATAGAACTAAAAGCTGACAAATATAAATTTAAAGCTATACGCCTCGCAGATAGAACACTTAAATCATATAGAAAATTAGAAGAAGCTCTAGCTGAGCACCAAATCACATTTGAAAAGGACAATACTTTGGACGGAATCGTTCAGGTAAGGGAAAAAACTGTTCAATTCAAGTCGGCCAACCAGGTTTGTCATACCGTTTCAAGCCCAGGTGAAATCATCTTAAGAAAAGCACTTATGTATGATGGATCCACCGACAGTGATTTTGGTCCTTCTACTATGAAATATATTAATTATCTTGAGAAACTCAAGGGTAATGATCAGGTCCTAAACTATAGACATGCAGAGGTGATCTCAAACTTAGAATCTTACAATAATATTGAGACTGAGTCTTACTATCCTTGGATCTTTAATCTTAATAAGCCCGAAGAAGAAAAGATGCCCATGTTTCTTAAGATCAATAACCAGTACAAAAAATATCAGAACTACAGAACCAAGTACACTGTCCTTAGAGTTAAAGGTTTAACTCATTGGGGAGAGACTAAGAAAAGAGAACTTGCTCTAGCGAGACTTACCATGAAGCAGACTTACTCTAGACTTGGTACTTGCGCTGACTTTGCCAACTGGACTTATTTTCATGCCATCACCTCAAACTGGAATATTATCCCAGTTGTAAAACAAGCGGTATCAATGGCCTGGCTTCCTGAAGGAATGCAAACACCAGATAACTTAGCAGATTCACACATGACCCAAAAGATCTGTGAAGTTGAAAACTCAAAACTTATCTTCCCAAAGAAAATCGAAGTTAAATCTTTTGTAAACAGACTTAAAAAAGATACGAAGTCTAATAGTAAAAGAATTAGCGAGCACGCCGAAGCCGTCATGAAAATGCTTAAAGATAAAGGCGTTATCGATGAAAATGGTGAACGCCTAACCGATATTATTAATATAAAAATCAGAAGCTGGAGTTTCTAATGAAGTATTTCCTATTAACAGTTTTTCTTATTGGCCTTTCCAACATCGTTTATGGCGGGGAACTTTCTCGCAACACCACAATCAGTTTTATGCAAGAGATTGAATTAAAAGATGGTCAAAAATCATTCAAGGTGGCCAATGGTAAATGCACCTTCCATCTAGAAAAAGAAGCCTTTGGCCCACAGGTTATTGAGTTTGGGACAATGCTTGCCATAACAAGAATTCAAAATAGAGATGGGCACTTTACTGTTAACCCTGCTACTGGTGAATCGATCTTAGTACATCCTACAAAGAGGATAGATCTTTATAATACTAAATCCTATATTCTTTGCCGCGGCGGTAGTGCTCTAAGTATTGGAAAAAAAGAACTAGAATCTGATGGAACACTTGGAGTTCAACTAACTGACTTTACGCCTTACAAGTTTTAATCCCAAATCACTAACGCATTGCAGTATCAATAAATATTACAATGCGTCAATTTAATCCACATTCGTGGCCTCCCTTTTGCTATGTATTTGAACTAGTTACCCAAAAAAATGGAATGGAGTTCATTTTGGGGTCTTTTGTACACCAAAAGGCACGGAAATGAGCCAAAGTGCAGTGCCTATCTGGCACTTCACATAGAGGAGAGAGTCAAAATGAAAAGCCAAATTCTTGCAGTATTCGCAATAGCTGCTACTTTTTCAACTGGAAATGTTTTTGCCCATAAAGGTCACGGTGGTGGTCCTGGTCATGTACATAATGGTGGATCAAGTCATCACGACATCATTTTCAATAACAAAAATGATTGGCGGAATGATTATATCGGTAAACCTACTTTTAGAATTTCTGATGATCAAAAACTACAGGTCATCCGTAAAAGATGGAAGGCCTTAAAAGCTGAGGTTGATAGACTTAATCAACAGATTGCAACTAAGCAAACAGGACTTGAAAAACTTCAACAACAAAGAAAAAAGCTTAATAAAGAGGTTTCAACTCTTGAAAGCCAAATTGTTACGGCGCTTACAAAGAAAAACCAACTACAAGCACAGTTACCTGCCCTTCAGACCGCTGCTACGAACGCTAAAACGGCTGCCGCTGCCGCCGCTCAGGGACAAGTTCAAGCTAAAAAGAAACTTGATCAAGCGACTGCTAAGTTAAATCAAGCTCAAACAAACTGTACAGCGACTCCTACCCCTGAATGTCAGGCAAATGTAGAAAAGCTAAAGAAAAGAGTATCAGCTCTAACGGCACAGCATGCTGCTGCTAAAAAAGCTGCCGATGATACAAAAGCTGCTTCAGTTG
>JAGSHJ010000369.1 GCA_023954595.1 Bacteriovoracaceae bacterium
AATTTCACTCAGATTGCCTTCACTCCCCAAACAGGACTATCAAGAAGAGTTGATGCTTTTATAAAGTTTGGTACACACGCACCTCTCATGTACGGGCTTAAATGGCAGATGTTTGGTGATACAAAAAAGAGAGCACGTCGAAAGTCATCATCGTTTTCTATCTACATGTCTGGCGGTAAAAACCGCTATCAAACTCCTTCAGAATCCAATATTCCGATCTCTGGAGATTTCAAAGCAAACAGAACTCATACAGTTATAGACTTTGGCGCGATCTATGGAAAAAGAATTTATAGCGACATGTTGGCCTATACAAGACTCTCTAGAATTGTTGAGGATATGCACGGAAGCTTTGACTTTGAAGAGAATTCAAACTTGGATCAAGAGCAGTTTAAGCTCTCTGGCTCACACCTCTCTGCAGGGCTTGGCCTTATGTGGCATGTGCGAAAAATGAACTTAGGTCTGGAATATTCCATCTTGAAAACAGGCTGGGAACAGGCCCCAAACACGACAGCGAATAGCTTTCTTCTGATCCTCTCAAAAGACATTAAATAATCTTAATTTTATTAAGAATAACTTTAAACTTTCTGTAATTTCAGGCGATAACAACTCTATGAAAAAAGAGATATGTGCCCTGTGCGAACTTCTACATAATAAAACGACCCCCTCAACCTGTAGCCAAGAAGTATTTGCTCCAGGACAAAAATCGATTTCAATTAAGCTGTGCCCTGCCCATGACAAAGAATTTTTCTTAAAGGGACAGGACTCTTTTATAAGACAAAATTGGAATAAACTGGATAAGGATAATAGTACTCACTCAAAACTAATTAGAACCTTTTCAGAGATTCAGGAACTAAGAAGCAGAAATGTAGGATGATTAGCTTGCAATCAAAGACTTAAAATACTGCTGTTTTGCAGGGTGGTGTTTGCCAGCATCTTCAGCTAGTTCAACTAAAGACTCTCTCTTTCGACCAACCTTTACTGCTGATCTCAAAAGAATTTCATAAACATAGAAGTCCCTTACACCTTTATTAGTAAGGTCCATGCCTTTTTGGAAGACACGTGCTGGACTCTCTCCTAGAGGCTCTAGTACGCGGTACTCAGCGATCTTCAGAGTTGACTCCAACTCTTCTTGTTCAGAGAGTTCATTGATAAGTTCTTGAACCTTATTAAATTCGCCAAGGTCACAAAGATTTGTAAGTGCTTGTTCGACAATAGGTTTTTTCTCGCGTCCAAAATTTACGGCCTTAATATTTGCCTCTACAGCTCTATCGCGTTGATCAGCTCCTAAGAACTTTGAGCTCAGAACAAGTCCTGCGGCCAAGTGTTGAGCCACGGCCTTATCCTTTAATAACTCCACAGAAACGTGTTGTGAGTAGTCTACAATCGCTGTGTAGTTTCTTGTGAGAATTGATACCCTAACGAACTCTTGAATTTTAAGCGGTGGTAAAGGGTATTTGCTTATCATGAGCTTTGCCTGCTCAAATGCATCTTCATAACGTTTGTCTTCATACAACAGTTCAAAGAGCTTGTTACGTAGAAAGTACTCACGAGAACATCCCTCGCCGACTTCAAGTAAAGTTGCAACACCAGCTCCTCTGTTCCCACGCTCTAGTTGCAGTAATGCTTCCATAAGCCTTACATCAGGATCTTTAGAGTTGTCTTTGAGTGCGACATCAACAAAGGCCTCTACTTTTTCAAAGTTTTTTAAATGAATATTTTCAAAACTCTTATGCTTGGCCTTTTCAAAACTTGTGTATCTAGACTTTGTAAGAATGCCTCTTCTCAATTTATTATTTAGATCGTTTGCGGTGTATGGCTTCTCTATCATTCCATCTAATTCAAAGTGGTAGAAGGCCAGTCGGGCATGCTCATCACCCTCCTCACAGACAATATAGCAAAGATCGTCAGCTCTATTTTGTGAAAGAGATCTAAACTTATCAAGAAGGCCATCGGCCACTGTTTCTTTAATTCTAGAAGAACACAAAAGAATATGAGGTTTGGAAGTATCCATCTCGCGAATAGCATCACGATACTTTTCAAAGCCCATGATTTGATCCGGACGAACATTTAGACCGTTGAACGTCTTCTTCCAAGAAGTTCTATCCAACTTGTTATCCGTGACCATGAAAATGAGTTTATTAGACAGGAAGTCTTTTATTTTTTTTTCCATAACTGTGCCGATTTATTATCGGCACAAATTAAGGAAACTTAAGCGATAAACTATAAATTTTCTTCGATTGCTGAAGATAAAATTTGAGTCAATTTTTCAAGATTTTCATAAGTTACATTATGAAACAAAGATATTCTGAACTGATTTTTTCCAAGTTTTCTATAGCTATCAATGTCGTAAACTGCCTTCTGCTCTCTAAGTACTGCTAGAAGCTTAGGAACAGAAAACTTCTCATCCACATTGATTGTCGCAACAGAGCTTGATCTGAAGTTCTTATCAGCAATGTAAGGGCTAAGGTAGTCTTTAGACTCTGCCCAATTGTAGATAAGCTCGGCCTTCTTATTCGCCATCTCGATTACTTTCTCATAACCTAGCTCGTTCATTGCCTTGACCTGCTCATTTAAGAAAAAGATCGTAGCGATTGAAGGAGTGTTATAAGTCTGGTTTTTTCTAGAGTTATCTATAGCAAGTTTCCAGCTCATGATTTCTGGAATGTAGCGATCAGTTTGAGCGATTTTCTCTGCTCTTTTGATTGCCTTTGGAGACATAATCGCAACCCAAAATCCACCTTCACTAGCGAAGATCTTCTGTGGTGAGAAAAAGAACACATCACATAATTCAAGATTAAGAGGAACTTGCCCTGCTCCACTAGTACCGTCTACAGCAACCAATACATCTTTATCACGCACGTCTGGAAGGTCTGTAATGATAACACCAGTAGAAGTCTCATTAAGAGTGGCACAAATCATGTCATGGCCTTCAACGAACTCAGGGTTTATGCCATTTCCCATTCCTGCATCTTTTAGTTCAGCATTAACTCCAGGAATCTTTGCGTGTGATTTTTGCCACTTGCTTGAAAATTCACCTGTTACAAAGTGAGCTGAAGATTTCTCAACAAGTCCAAGACCTATCATATCAAACAGAAAAGTTGCTCCACCATTTCCTAGTACAACTTCATAGCCTTCAGGCAAATTAAAATATTTTGTAAGACCTTCTTGAACTTCTTTTACAAGATTCTTTACTGCCGGCTTTCTATGAGAAGTACCCAAAAGCTCTGTGCCTGTTTTAGCAAGTTTTTCCATATACTCAACAGGTATAAGTGAGGGGCCTACTCCAAACCTTGGGTCACTAGGCATTAATTCCTTAGATACTTTATAGCTCTCAAACATATTCCACTCCATTGGTTAGTTTTTTTATTCAATTCGAGCCTATTATAAAGAATAACCAATCAAGATTAAACCTAAACCGTCTTTTTCTATCACTTTTTAAACTAACATTGTGCATGTCCGACTTAATCCATCGGGCTAAGCGCTATCTCTGAGCTA
>JAGSHJ010000149.1 GCA_023954595.1 Bacteriovoracaceae bacterium
AAAAACCAGAGACAAAGTTTGAAGGTCATTACGTATCTCCGACGATCCACTATATTGATAAGGCAGAAAAGAGTAATCCATTTACTCAAGAAGAGGTCTTTGGGCCAAACTGTTGTTTTGTACCTTACGAGGATATCGAAGATGCAATTAGAATCGCTAACATCTCTGACTACGGTTTAGCTGCATCAATATTCACTCAAGATAAAGAGATCTATAAATTATGTCTTAGAGACATCGAATCAGGACTTATTAATCTAAATAGATCCACAGTAGGTGCTAGTTCAAGACTTCCATTCGGTGGAGTTAAGAACTCTGGAAATTACAGGCCAGCGGCAGTTAGCATGGTTGATCACACAGTATCTACAGTTTCAAGCCTTGAGACTCTAGATAATAGCTCCAAGCTAGATGACGTCACAGGTCTTAGAAGTTAATACTCACTCTCCCGCCAAAGAAAAGCTTTATGTTTTTCTTTTGGCGGCGATTCAATTCGCCCACATTGTAGACTTTGTTGTCATGATGCCACTTGGGCCGGTTTTGATGAGAGTGCTAGATATATCCCCCATTCAATTCGCATCTCTAGTTTCATCCTATAGCTTCAGTGCAGCTGTGGCAGGAATCCTTTATGGAGTTATTGCTGACAGGTTTGGCAGAAAAGTTCTGCTTCAGCTTTGTTTTGTAGGCTTTATGGTTGGAACCCTTATGTGTGGTGTATCAACAAGTTTTGAGACACTTCTCACAGGACGTATTGTTGCAGGATGTTTTGGCGGAGTACTTAATGGAATTGTATTTGCTATGGTTACAGACCTTATACCTTTTCAAAGAAGAGGTGCTGCTATGGGGATTGTTATGTCCGCCTTCTCCATAGCGAGTGTTATTGGTGTTCCCATAGGTCTAGCACTTGCTAATGCATATGGATGGGAGAAGTCGTTTCTCTTTATTGTTGTACTTTCTTTTCCAATTTGGGTTATCAGCTTTTTTGTTTTTCCACCTCTAAAGGAGCACATTCAAAACAAGTCTGCATTTGAAGACTTTAAGCGATTTGGAAAATTACTACTTAATTGGGACTATGCTAGATCCTACCTGCTAATCCTGGCCATTAGTATATCTAGCTTCATGATCATCCCCTTCCTTTCTCCTTATGCTGTTAAAAATGTAGGGATTTTGGAAACTGATCTTAAATATCTTTATTTAGTCGGTGGACTCTTTACGATTATAACCTCCCGTACAATTGGAAAGCTAACTGACAGGTTTGGGGCTTATAAGATGTTTGCCACATTGGCATTTGTATCTTTTTTACCAATTATCCTCTACACCTCAGCTCCTCCTATGAGTTTATGGCCGTTTCTAGCACTGTCTGCCATGTTTATGACGATGGTCTCAGGACGCTTTATTCCGGTCATGACTCTAGTCTCCGAGATAGCGAATCCCAAAGATAGAGGGACTTTCATGGGGCTTTTAAACTCAGTCAGGGCCTTGGGTTCTGCTCTTGCCACTCTTATTGGTGGTGCAATAATTATAGAAAGCACTAACGGAAAACTTGAAAGATTCGATGATGTTGGATACTTATCCATAAGCGTTACACTACTTGCAGTCATCTTTGGCGCAATTATAAATAATATTTTAAAAAGAAAGAAAGCTCATGAACAAATCGACCTTGATTAAAGTAGAAAACCTTATCAATCTTTATGATCCAAGAACAACTGCCGGTGTTGGCGGTGCAAGCTTTGAGCTAAATAAAAATGAATGTCTGGGAATCATAGGCCCTAGTGGTTCAGGCAAATCAACCCTACTTAAATGTATTGCTGGCGAGATTCAAGAGTTCCAGGGAACAATCACACAAACAGAAGATACTGTGATTGGTTATGTTGCTCAAAATGACCTTCTAGATGAAACTTTGAGTATTTTTGATAACCTGGCAAAAGAGATCGCTCATTTAAATGATGAGGAAAAGATAGCAAACCAAGTTCGCTCTACTCTCTCTCTTCTTGAGATCACAAATGAAATCGATAACCTTCCAAAAGATATAAGTGGCGGCCAGTACCAGAGAGTTGTTATTGGTAAGGCACTTGTCAGAAATCCAAACCTTCTTCTTCTTGATGAGCCATTTGGACATCTAGATGAAAGGCTTAGGTTTGAGCTTATGATGGAGCTGTTTCCATTATTTAAATCTCAGGGTATTTCTCTTATTTGGGTAACTCACCAAAATCACGAGTCTCTTGCTTTCTCTGACAGAATTATGATTTTGAACTACGGCAAGATTCAGATGCTTGATACTCCTTACAACATCACCTATAAACCAAAGAACTTATTTAGTGCTCAGTTCCTAGGCCATACAAATACAGTTGTTGCAAAGTTAGTTGAAGATAATGGTGAAAAGCTTGTGGTGGAGATTTTTGGCAAAAAAGCTGAGATCACAAGACCTGAAAACTTTGAAAAGCCAGAATATCCAGAAATTCTACTTGTTATTCGCGCTTCTCAGGCATGGCCTGATGAGGATGGTGCTTTCAAAGGTACAATCATACAGACTCTTTTCCTAGGTGAGACAACATTGTGTGAAGTTGAGATCTCTCAAGAGCAAAGTATTTGGATGAATGTTCCAGGACATCAACAAGTATCTAAAAATCAAAAGATTAATTTTGAAATCGATCGTGAAAGGATCTTCTGTCTTAAAGAGATTTAGGCCGGTTTCGTATAAGATTTACACCAACTGATCTCAAAGTCCTTAAATATTTGATATCAGTTGGAAATGAAAAAGCTTCTATTTAAATGTCTCATTCTCAACATGGCCTATTCAATGGCAGCCATTCAGAGCTGCCCTGAAAATCCAGGCTATTTTTGTCTTCCTCCAGAGAAGGCACAAAACTTTGCTGTTCAAAAAGAAGATTTTTACAGAATACCAGGTGTTATCGCATCTTTATTTTCTAAAGAACTCACACACTATGATCTATCCCTGGATACTCGTTGGGAAAGTCCGTTCTTTGGAGCAGGTGTGAACAAGATCAAAGCTAGATTATCTCTAATGGTTCTAGGTGGAACGGCACGTATCAAAGGCATGAATCAAGAATCCTATGCTGCTCTTATTTGTCACGAGCTAGGTCACATCTTAGGCGGAGCACCTTACCAAGACTTTAAAGGTGCGAAGTGGTCTTCACTTGAGGGACAGGCCGACTACTTTGCAGCTTCAATTTGTCTTCCACGATACTTTTCTTTTCTAGGTATTGATCCATCAAGAATAGATAAGGAAGTAGAGAGTGCAGGATGGCATATGTTTAAATCAATGATGCCATATTCAACAAGTACTAGAGATCAAGCTCTCCAAAGAAAGAAAGTAAAACAACCGGCAGTTACAAAAACCGAAAAGAGCTACCCCGCTCTTCAATGTCGTTATGAGACTTTTAGAGAACCTTCAAAGAGGTCCTCTTGTTGGTATCGCGACTAAAGAGTCCTACTTCTAATTGGAGGGAGTACATACTCAAGCTCAGGTAGAGCGTCTTTCATATCTTCAAAAATTAGTTTTTTATTAGAACGAATCTTTTTCTTTAATTCACATGTAATTCTATCAATACTCGCACTACCTTCAAGCATGATGTCCACCTTGTCATGATAGGTAACCAGGCCTTCCCAGCTAGATTTTGAGATGATCCTTTTAACAACTGGTAGTGTTTCTTCATCATTTGAAGGAATCAATGCGACTGCACCTTCAGAAGTAACGCCAGGTTTCAGTTTTAAGTAACATGTTCTATTTTTTAAACTTATGCCTCGATCACTAATATAAGAGCTCTCTCCGCGTTGAACATAGATATCAGTTAAAAGATTTATCTTCGTGCCCTTAGGCAGCTTAGATATAGGGTCAGTAGTTTCAAAGTATCTGGCAAAGCTTGAAACACTTGTTAAAAGAAGGATTCCAAATATTACTTTTTTCATGAACTGACTCCTAAATAAATACTCATTTCCTAACGATTCTCTCAGAAAGCTCCGAATTTTAAATATGACAATCCAAAGTTACAGCCCCCTGTTAAAATTCTAACAGCACTAGATGCCGTAAAAACAATAAGTTACACAGTCTCAATGTTCAACAGAGGCCATGATCCTTTCTAGTGAGAGCTGCACACACTTATATTTAGAAGCTGTAAAATAGATATCGAGCATCACTCGCTTCTCACTCTACATTTTCCAGATAAGATTTAATGAGTTTCAAGGAGGAACTTATGAACCAAGTCTTTAAGGGCATTCTTGCGACATTGCTGTTATTTATGATGTCGGCACACGCTGGTATCACAACAAGAATTGCTAAAATCTACCCACCAGATGAGTACAATCCAAACTTTGAAATTTTGGCCTATTACGATGGAAGAGTTTTTGAAGTATCACCTGACAGCCAAGATGTATTAGAGACTCTCAAATCCGCAAGAATGTTTGACTCTTCAGTAGATATTGAAACTAGTTCCAACTACCTTGTTATCGATAAAAATGCGCCGGAGATGATCACGGCCGCAAAGCTTAATTCTTCTGCAAGCTTGGAGTATTTCTCAGAAAACTCTACCTTAGAAAACTTTGAACCAAGTGACGTTGAAAGTATGGATCGTGCAACGCAGATGTTTAATCACCTCTACCCAAGAACGAGAAGAAAAACGGAATGTTTTAATCGCGCACATATTTGGAACCGTCAGCTTGATAAATCTTTTGGTGTTAAAAGTGAAAAGATCTTTATTTTTTATACAAGAAAGTATCGCAGAGCCTATCGTCGTTGGAAGTGGTGGTTCCATACAGCTCCCCTAATCAGAGTTAATGGAGATCCAATTGTAATGGATAGGGAGTTCACAACCAACCCTATCACTGAAAAATCTTGGGAGTGGCAATTTAGTGCTCCAAATCGAGAAGACGAAACACATCGGTGCACAAAAATTGATGAGATGAGTGATTATTATGATCGCTACAATACTAATAATATATTCTGCAACACTCTCATTGCACCTATGTACTACTGGGAGCCTTCTGAGCTAAAAAAGCGTGAGGATCAAAGAAGGTACAAAACGGACTGGGTCAACTGGGAGCTTCGACTTGCGGCAAGAGACGTATATGGCCGATGGCGTGACGTTTATGAAGAACTGATGATCGACTAAATTCTATAAATAATACCTACTTTGGGCCCGTGGCGTCATGGCTATGTGCCTAAAGTTTGGTATTAACTCTCCTATGCGTGGAAATACATTTGGCAAACTATTCTCTATTACTACTTTTGGCGAGTCCCATGGTGTAGCACTTGGTGCTGTCATTGACGGAGTCCCAGCAGGACTTGATTTTAGTCTAGACGATCTGCAGTCTGAACTTGATAGAAGAAGGCCTGGAAGACTTAAGGTCACAACAGCAAGAGATGAAGCAGACCAAGTTGAAGTACTCAGTGGAATGTTTGAAGGTAAAACTCTAGGCACACCTATTGCTGTGATGGTTAGAAACACAAATCAGCGAAGCCAAGACTATAATAAAGATATGGTTCGTCCTGGACATGGAGATGTCACCTACTCTCAAAAATTTGGTCACCGCGACTATAGAGGCGGCGGAAGATCTAGTGGGCGCGAGACCTTGGCAAGAGTGGCAGGTGGTTACTTTGCAGGGCTTGTATTAAAGAACGTTCAATTTTGTGCCTACATCTCTCAAATTGGAAAATATAAGGCAAAGGCAGACTCCCCTTTTGAAACAAAGTTTGAAAAGCTACATTTTGGAGCACCAGAGAAAGAGAAAGAAATTGAGAACTACCTTCTAGATCTAAAGCAAAACGGAGAGAGTGCCGGCGGTAAAGTACAGCTTCACATAAGAAATTTAGAAGCAGGACTTGGTGAGCCTGTCTTTGACAAACTTAAGGCGGATCTGGCCAAGGCCATGACTAGTATAGGATCATGTGTTGGAGTTACCTTTGGAATTGGGGAAGACTTTGTCTCCACTCCAGGAACTGTTGCCACTCAATCACGAGAAAACTTTGGCGGTATTGAGGGCGGAATCTCTAATGGAGAAGAAATTGTCATGACTTTGCTCTTTAGAGCACCTTCAACTGTTGGACAAAAAGCACGCGAAGGAAGACATGATCCATGTATTCTTCCAAGAGTTCTACCAGTCGTTGAAGCGATGGCAAAACTAACAATAGCTGATCACTACTTAAGGCAGAATGCTTATCAGATCTAGAGAGGTTCTTTATGAAGGCTCTTTCAATTATATTTCTTTTTATATCTTGTGCAGGATTAAAAACTGAGCACTGCTCTAATGAAGGAGCAAAAAATCATGCCAAACAACTTGCAAGCAAGCTAGTCTCCCCGGATGATCTTATTGATATAAGAGCAAATTCTTGCAACCACTCAGATAACTACTCCTCTGAAGAATACACATCAAGTTTCAATAAGGCCTATCAAACAGAGCTTAGAAAAAGCTGTTCTCCCAGTCATGTAGCAAAACTTGCTGCAAAAGATGGTAGCGCCCAAGTGATGAATTTTGGTATTTGTGAAAACTACGCTGATGTTAATAGACTCGAAGCGATTTACAAAAAACAGAGAGAGAATAGTTTTAAAGTTAAAAACAACCAACAGCGATTTACGACACTAGCTTCAGTTCAACAGCAAAAAGAGCCAGAGCATCTAGGTAATCTCATACTTTCTCAGCGCTCTTTTAGGGTGAAGGACAAGGCCTATGAGACCAATTGTAAAATCATTGACGACATGGCCATAGGCACGATCCTGCCAGAGCTTGCAGATGACACGGCCAACTTCAATGCCTTCTTTCAATTTGATTACTTTGATACGGCCAATAGAAAAATTGGATCTGAAAAGCAACACGCAAGTATAACAATTTTTGATATGAGTAGCGAGTTGGAGTCCTCAGGACTCCCTAGAGATACTGATCGCTGTATTCTTACTTACCTCGACTCGCATTAAATAGCTGGCGAAGATAGAAGTCGGCCACACTCAATGATGACCTATAAGTTCTATAGAGATTATCTAATTTTAGCTCACTCTTCGACTCTACCTTTGGCATCTGTCCCCAGTTATACTTCTCACCTCTATATACAAGTCCCTCTTTAGAAGCGTAGATAGATGCTCCAAGAGCATAGCTTTCTGATGGAGAGAATAGATCTTCTCCGAATGCTACAAAAGGAGTGTCTGAAAGGGCCAAATTATAAAGCGTCGGGAAGATATCCTCATGACTTCCTAGCTTCGTTTTATCATAGCTCCGAGGTCTGATGTGCTCAGGTGCATAGATAT